>PUNP01000918.1 GCA_003551785.1 Candidatus Brocadiaceae bacterium
CATATAAAATGTACAGATAGATGTACAGAAAGTGCCGGCTTCCCATACTCGATACAAAGAGTCATGTAAAGGAAGCAACATTACTGTACTGTAAACATACACTGAATATCTGACAATAGCTCTTATTCTATACTTTTTGGGATTTCAATTCAAGCGTAAAGGCGAAAAGAGGAATTTGCGCTATAAGGTTTCTTGTGTATAGGCAAGCCCGGGGTTCCCTTAAATTTTCCCCACATGCAACATTTTCGGCGGGCGCAAATTCCATAATTTTCCTCCGGAAAGGATATAAACGGGAAAAAAGGCTAAATGGGTAATGAAAAGACAACCCCCTCCCTTTTAAAGGGCTTACCGGTTCTGAGTTTCTTTTCTCTCGGAGATTGGTGCATTATCCAGCAGGCGCAACCTCGTCGGCAATATTACGGTAACCGTTAAGTTTGGCATATCCCTGGGAACGCCGAGCCCCAGCTCGGTTGGGTTGGGACGCCATGAGATAACGTAATCATCCTTTATCTGCTCCGCGCATACCTGAACATCCGCTACGGGTGTTACAGCAATGTTTCGCAGATTTTTGATAGGCCTAAGCATATCAATTTTTCGTCCCAAATCTTCGCAGCATCCATAATGCACCAAGCCAAAATGATCCGTCCATAGCTGTCTTTTCTCATCCTGAAGTTGATTTTGGATATTAATGGCCTTAACTATTTCCTGAAAATCTTAAAAAGTGTTTTCATTGTATCTCTCCTGGAGCATGAATTCCGCCAAACCCGCACTATCAGGATCGACATTAAGAAAAATACACTCCGGCTTTTTTTTCTATGCAGACACCACAGGAAAAATTGCAGCAGTTGGATCAAAAGCATTTTTAAAAAATACGATTTTTAAGTATAATGATGAAAGTGCAACTTTACCCAAAATTCATTCTGCCTGCAAATGGAAACATACCTGAGCCAGAGTCTTTACTCGAACACAATCTTAACAGCACTTAATGAACACGGACAAAATAATAGTTATAGCCAATCCAATAAGCGGTTATGGCAAAGTGGGATTCCGACTCGAAGATGCTGTCGCTGTCCTGAAAAAAACAGGAAAGCCGGTAAAAACCCTTATTACGGAATATGGCGGTCATGCGGGTGAAATTGCTGCGGAAACAGGCAACGCATTGATAATTGTATTCGGCGGCGACGGGACATTTAACGAAGTATTAAACGCCGTTGATTTGCAAAAAACAGCTTTAGCAATAATTCCGGCAGGAACCGGAAATGTACTTGCAAAAGAATTAAAAATGCCTTTAAATCCGACTCAGGCAGCCAGGTCCATAATCCATGGCGAATTCATTCAATGCGATGTTGGTATCGCTAATAACAGACGGTTCGCCTGCTTCTGCGGAGCCGGGCTCGGCGCTTATATCGTTAAATATGTCCATGATAAACGGGATGGGAACCTTACACAACTCCATTACCTCCCCCCCTTAATCCAGAACTGCTTATCACCACCGAGATGGGATATCAGAGTGAAATCAGATGGTGTAGTCATAAGTGAAAAGGACAACCTTGTAACTGTTGGCAACACCAGCAGCTATGGGGGATTAATGAAACTTACTCCGGAGGCGGACATGGCCGACGGGATGCTTGATGTGACCGCCATGAAGCTAAATTCGCCTCTCGACATGCTCATCCCCGGCATTGCCGCTCTCACGCGAGGTCTGGCAAACTGCGAATACGTTCACAATAACCGCGGAAAAAACATTTCTCTTACCGCACCACACGACGAAGTACCATATCAGATAGACGGGGATTTCGCCGGCTATTTACCTGTATCCATCAGTATTGATGCGCAGCGTTTGAATTTGGTCAATCCACATCCCCGATATGACCGCGATATATTACTACCTATCTAAAAATGGAAAAATCTTTTTTCAGAATATCGGAAATATTCAGCAGCATCCAGGGCGAAAGCACACTTGCCGGACTGCCTACTACATTTATCAGGTTGGCAGGCTGCAACCTGAACTGCCGATGGTGCGATACCCGCTATGGCGTAGATTCAGAAGGGGACGTAGCAGCGCTGCATAACATTCTAAAAAAAGTAGAAAATTTTGCCAACCGATGCGTCTGCATCACCGGAGGAGAACCGCTGCTGCACGAAAATATCAATGACTTGATCAATGCGCTTAAAGCCGACCGATATGAGGTAAGCGTTGAAACCAACGGCAGCTTGAATATATCCCCCCTACCGGATGATATCTGTCGCGTAGTTGATGTTAAATGCCCTTCAAGCGGCGAAAATGATTCATTCCTTATCGACAATCTGAAGACATTATGCTCAAGTGACAATCTGAAATTCGTCATTGCCGATAAAAATGATTTTGACTGGGCGATCAAGTTTATCAGACACAACAATCTGATTGGACGATGTCCGGTATTATTCTCGCCGGCTGCAATCGATTCGAAACTCGATTCACAGCATTTCCTGGAACACTTAACCATTTCAGGCCGCGAGATTGCAGAGTGGATTTTGGAAATCAAGGAGCCGATCAGGCTCCAGTTGCAATTGCACAGGCTGCTTTGGCCGGAACGAAGGAAAGGAGTTTGACAAGGGGCGTCCCCTGAAAAGGTATAGAGGTCCTTAGATTCCGTACATCGACTTTTTTTGTCGATGTACGAAAAAATTAACGAAAACGACAAATATCCAGTGTCCAAGGAACGGAAATCTCAAATTTAAAATGACAAGTTCCAAATAAATTGCAATGCTCAAAATCATAAATATCAGAAATCAAAGGCTGTTAGCTTGACTGTCCTGACCACAGTACCAGACCTGCAGTCATTTCTTCCACGGGGGCAAGCCTGGGGAATCATTTTGCGGGGCCAATTCATTTCTGGTGGTCAGTCGTTAGAACCACGGGGGCAAGCCCCGTGGAGGTTTGATCATTTAGTTGAGATGCCCCCCCCACGGGCCTTGTGCCCGTGGCTTGCATGACTGACTACCAGAAAAGCACAACGTCAACAACAG
>PUNP01000736.1 GCA_003551785.1 Candidatus Brocadiaceae bacterium
AACGATCTGGCCGGTCAGTCTCCGCATGAGATACTGACCAATTTCGCTTTCGGTTCCAGTATTTACCGGGCATTCCGACATGAAAGCCCGACTCAGCGATACAAAAAATGGCGATGGTATGGTAAGGCCGATGAATTGCTGCAGAATATGGATAAGACCACTAATCAAGATGAGTTTGATGATCTGGTCTATGGTGTGGCTGTATCACTTGTCGAAGACTGGGGGGATAAAAAGGATGACGGGCTACCCACATATATGAACATGGGCATTGCCATGAAAATCACAAACCTTATTCTGAAACATCTTGCATTTTCAGACCATAGCCGCAACCCCGAAGTGAAAAACTGGCTCCATGTTCCGTGGGATCAATATACCTTACTGCCACTAAAAAAAATCTGGACCGGAAAACCACCTATTCCCAGGGCACCACGACAGGGGTTCGTGAATAATCTTGATCTCTACAAGGGACTTCATTCCTTAATAACTGATATTGCAAATGAAGCCGGGGTATCAAGGATTATCTATGAATTTTGGGCATGGGACAGAACGCACTGACTATATCGAATCAGCGGGGTTCTCAATGAAAATTCTCACTACCGATGAAATCGCGGAAAAACTGGCGGGTGGTCAATCTTATATCCGCACAAAAGACGGCGATGTCAAAGGTCTCGCTATTAGGAAAGATAAAAATCCCGAAGCCTCAGATATTATTTTAGTCGGAACCGGCCCAAAAATTGTCGCCAATGCACACTTGTATTTGAGATCAGGTAAATACGTGCCGGTCTTTATAAAACGGGATGTAAACAAGTGGGAATACGTAGGGGATTATAAGGCGGTCAAATACTGCCGAGATGCAGAGACAATCGAAAAACATCGACATCATCGTCTGGCAGAAAATGTAGATGGGATTTTGTTCTTGGAGAAAATAGAATAGGGCACATGGTTCTCAATACCAATGGAGATTAGATATGAGCATGGAACTGGTTATGGCGTTTGCCACTATAGTTAGTTTAATCGGGCAGTTTCGATCAGAACGGCGTGCGGAAGATCAATCGAATTCAGAAGAATTTATGAAGTGGTTGGTTGAGAAGGATCATACAGAAATAAAGAACCTGCTTGAAAATAACAAAGAGAGTCTGGAAGGTATTAATTCACTGCTCAGTGAACAATATGATTCGTTGATGGAGAAATTGGACGCATTGGATCAATCTTTGGCGTCTTTTGCCAGCGGAGTAGAAGGGTTCGATAATTTGAGTAAATGCTTAAAACCAGAATCGGTTTTGTCAGATCAGGCGATAAGTATCCTGAAACAGTTTGAAGAGTCGGGAGATACCGAAATGATTGAATTCCAGGTAGATGTCGAAAAAGGATATTTGTTTCCTCGACAAAATAAACATGTAAATATTGAAAATAATCGTTTTGTCGAAGATGATTTATCCTTTCTTGTGGAACTAGGATTACTTCGGCCTGATCTGACATCCAGAGGGAATAACCGATATGTGTACACCCGTGCCGCATCTCGACTAGTGAAATTGCTGGGATCATGATAGGCAATCGATAATGGCGCGATGCTGTTAGCATATAACAAAAATAAACATTTTTCTGAGGCAATACAATGACCAACAGTCCAACTCCAGACAAGCGTATTTTCGAAAAAGAATATCAGGCTTGGAAGACGGATCCAAATTACCCCGGGAAGAAGAATACAAGTGGCAAGATATTGCTGCCACGAATGGAAAGGTTAATGATGATAATTCGTTACTTCGATGGTCAGATACCATACAGTGTGATTTCAGAACAGAATCGTATGTGGGAAAAAATGGAGCCCGAAAAACCGAATAAAATCAATTTTCGCTATACCATATTCATTGCGGTGTATGCAGGATATCTGCTAATGGAAGATGACTATTTGAGACCGAATTATGAGCAACTTGATGAATGGCAAGCTGATCAGAAGAATAAGAAATAAATGTCACTAAACGGTATTTAAATCATTGTTCAGTACGAGCCTAACCTGAGTCAGACTGAATCCTGAAAAGGTATGTGCCAGTTAATTCCAATTCGATGATAATATGAAAAATACAATAATCTATACCCTGCCGCATTGCCCGTGGTGTAAGAAAGCAAAGGAATATCTGAATGGCCATGACATTCCTTATCATGAAGTCGATGTATCCGACGAAGAAGCCCGGCAGGAGGCAATCGACAAGGCGGGCCGATATGCAGTTCCGGTGGTTGATCTGGACGGTAAGATACAAGTCGGTTACGAAAAGAAGGAGTTTGATGAGTTTTTCGAAAGTTTTCTGTAAGGCCAGTAATCAAGTTAACTACAAAATATTTTATCACTTATCAGCAAAGAGACTTGAAAATGCAATATTCTGAAGCAGAAATAGGGCGCATTTTTGTGATAAGGCTGGAAGACGGGGAAAAGCTTCCCAATACGCTTGAGGAGTTTGCCTTGAAAAAGGGAGTTGGAAGCGGTATGTGCCTTCTGATAGGGGGTGTGCGTTCTGACGGAAAGATGGTGACCGGCCCCCGGGATCAGGATGCGAGACCGATCAGCCCCATCATAAATCAACTGGTAGGGGTCCATGAAATACTCGGCGCAGGCACAATTTTCCCGGCCGAAAACGGGAGTCCGAAACTGCATATGCATGCCGCTGCGGGTCGGGAAGGAGCAACAACAAGCGGCTGTATACGCCCGGGCATTGAGATATGGAAAGTGGGCGAGGTTATCCTACTGGAACTGGTAAACAATACTGGATGCAGGAAAAAAGATGAAAAACTGGGGTTTGAACTGTTAAACATAGCCTGAATTTTACGGATAATTCAGACCAATACCGTTATGAATGCCGTTATAGACAGATTGGACGCGATTATGCTATACTTCTGGTCGGCAAAGATGAAATTCAGGTGGATTTTCCTAAAGAACTTCTTCCTCCGGGTTCAAAAGAAGGAAGCTGGCTTAATATAGATATGGAGCTGGATCCGGAAGGCGAACAGGGGCAG
>PUNP01000793.1 GCA_003551785.1 Candidatus Brocadiaceae bacterium
ATCCTGCGGAATCAGAATCAGACCACACGTTTTTCATAAAAATAAAACGGCAACTGAAAATGACGAATACAGATTTGACCATCCGACGCGATGTAGTTAACACTATGTCTCTAAACACTGTTGCGTTTTCTCCGCCCGGCGTTTCATCGGCCCCCGAGGTGCCTGGAGTGAAACCATTCAAGTTCGTTCAGCTTTGTGATCCACAACTTGGCTATGGCGGTTACGAACATGATATGAAAGCCTTCAATCAGGCAGTGGCAAAGATCAACCAAGTGGATGCGGATTTTGTAGTTATCTGCGGTGATGTAGTAAATTCATGCACTGAGAAAGCCTTTGCAGATTTTACTAAAATCAGGAAATGTATGACGGTACCTTGTTACTGCGCGCCGGGGAATCACGATATTGGCGAAGACCCCACCCCGGAGTCGCTGGAATACTACCGTAAAGCAATTGGTAAAGACTACTATTCGTTTGAGCATAATGGGTGTGTTTTCGTGATTGTGAACACACAATTCTGGAAAGCCCATGTGGACGGAGAATCGAGCGCGCATGATGTCTGGCTTAAAGATAGGTTACTGACTGCTGCCAAGAAAAATACACCGGTATTCGTTATTGGCCATCATCCTTTCTTTCTCGAGGATCTGGACGAAAAGGAAGAGCATTTCAACCTGCCGGCAGCGAAACGCAAAGAAATTTTAAAACTGTTTGAAGAGTCCAGTGTGGTTGCCATGTTGGGAGGGCATACGCATAAATTGCTCGTGAATGAAGACAAGGAGATTCAATTGGTGAACGCGGAAACTACAAGCAGAAACAATGATGGCCGCCCTTTAGGTTTTCGCGTGTGGAGCGTCATGGGACCACGTGCTTTCAGGCACAAGTTAGTCGCCTTGCAATAGCCGCGGAAATAAAAAGAGGAGATTTCGATTTAATGCAATTATATGTTATAAGGCACGGCCAGAAAACAATAGAAAGCAGACCTGCTGACGCGCCGGATTGGAAACTTACGGATCTCGGCCATCGCCAGGCGGAGCGCGTGGCCGAAACGTTTCGGAATATTCATTTAGATATGCTTGTTTCCAGTCCACTGCACAGGACGTTGCAAACTGCACCACCACTGGCTCGCATGGCCGGACTCAAGCTGCATGTCTGGTCGGATCTTGTCGAAAACTATAACGGTTCCCGGTATATCGGTCCAACACCTGTGTCACTTAGACAGACCTATCCGATTAAAACCATAGAACCTGAAGAGCCGGATGGCTGGATCTATGCAGGCGGAGAAACTATGGAGGAAGCTAAATGCCGGGTTGAAAAAGTTTTAAATCGTCTGGATGTTAAACGGAATCCACGGCAAACGGTGGCATTGATAGCCCATCGCGCGTTCAACCAGTATCTTTTTAACCGTATTTTCGGCTGTTCCCTTACGCTTTTTGAGCAGTTGAACGGGTGTATAAATCATCTTGTTTTTCGTGAAGATGGCGTTCTGGTTAATGGTATTAACGATACAAGACATATCCCGGTGCATGAACTGACCGAAAATTGATTATGAACATCACCGCTGTCCGGACGTTTGATTGACGCTCCTTACATGCCGTATTTGCATCTTGAGGGAAAAAGCTTGGCGACAGCATCGCGTGAGAATAGTTATACCGCCTGGCACATAGGGAAATGGCACTTGGGCGAGGAGTCTCGTTGACCGGGAAATCACATTATATTTTTTAAGGGAGCCAGCCTGATTAAAAAAGGAGTATACTTACGATGACAGGAAGAGAAAGAGTAACCAAATGTCTGGAATTTGACTCCCCGGATCGGGCGCCGCGCGACCTCTGGCCGCTGCCAGCGACAACCCTTTTCCAGCATGATGAATACGAAGCGGTTTTAAAAAAATACTCTATGGATATTTCTAAACCGGAACTGTCGCCCGGCTGGAATGATGAGCTTGCTGAACAGACCGGTGAGATGGAAAAATGGCAGGATGAATGGGGAAGCGTATGGCATTTGGGAGAACCCGGCGTTATCGGTGAAGTGAAGGTACCGGCTCTTAGTGACTGGAGTAAATTCAAAGGTTTTTCACCGCCCTGGCAGACTATTGATGAAAGAAAGGACGTTGATTACATCAACCAAAATTGTGAAAACAGTGATCAGTTTATGCTCTCGGAAGTTTGTGCCCGCCCGTTTGAAAGATTGCAGTTTCTCCGCGGCACCGAAAACCTGTTTCTGGATATCGCCTATGGCATCAGGGAATTGGATGAACTGCTGGCAATGATCCACGAATTTAATCTCAAACATATAGAGTTCTGGTGCCGCACAGATGTCGACGGAATCTTTATTATGGATGACTGGGGGACAAACAAAGCACTCCTGATTTCTCCGGCAATATTCCGGGACAAATTCAAATCGTTATATCGGGAATATTGCGACTTAATTCACAGCTACGGCAAATATGTCTTTTTCCATAGTGACGGGAACATTCAGGAGGTTTTCGGTGACCTGGTGGAAGCCGGTGTCGACGCCCTGAATTCACAACTCTTTGCCATGGACATCGAAAAACTGGCGGCAGAATATAAGGGGAAGGTCACATTCTGGGGTGAGATTGATCGCCAGCATGTCCTGCCGTTCGGCAGCCCCCCTGAAGTGCGAGAGGCCGTTATGCGACTTCGCCGGAACCTGGACGACGGTTCCGGCGGCGTTATAGCCCAGTGTGAGTGGGGCAAAAACAATCCTGCTGAAAATATCGAAGAAGTATTCAAAACTTGGACAGAAACTCTTGCATAGTGGAATAAAAAAAGGAAACAGAGTATGGAAACGACAGATCACATTATACCAGAAGGCGAATTTTCCGTAGACAACGATGAATTCGGGGAAATAGTACGGATTAACACGGACAAACTACAAGACATTTCCAAGGTTCCCGGCGTCAAAAAGGCATTTCCCACCTCCGGTGACCCTGATCAGCCGGAAAAACATCACGCTGTGATTTCGAATATGAAAGATCTTAACGGTGACGG
>PUNP01000647.1 GCA_003551785.1 Candidatus Brocadiaceae bacterium
CGTGTACGGGGGAACCGGAAATCGCCCGCCTTGCCGTCATTTTATCCCGGGACTATCCCCGCGTGTACGGGGGAACCCCAGAAGATCGGAAAAAATCTATCCTTGAAGCAGGACTATCCCCGCGTGTACGGGGGAACCTCTCACTCATCACTCGCCCTCCTGTATCATCTGGGACTATCCCCGCGTGTACGGGGGAACCGGATACGAGTATATAGAAAGAGACGGATTCCAGGGACTATCCCCGCGTGTACGGGGGAACCCATAATACCGCTCAACCGTGTCTATATAATCACGGACTATCCCCGCGTGTACGGGGGAACCTCAAAAGAGGGCGTGTATTCTTTCTTCTTATACGGACTATCCCCGCGTGTACGGGGGAACCCCTCAATATTTGCCAATATCACACATTCATGCTGGCATATATTGTAGGGGTGTTGCTGTGGCTACTACATAAGCTTTAGCTTTAAGGCGTGCCACTCAAACCGTCTTCTTCACTATCGTAACATGTTCTGACAAGTTTTTCAAGCTCTTTTATGTCATGTGCCGAGGTTAAATTGCCGGCCGTGAGCCAAAGTCCGTCTAATTCTAAAAATTCCTTTTTAGGCCACCCGAGAACCCGCATGCCTAATCCGGATGGTGCATCCTGTTCACGCCAGACCAGGGCGATGCCGCCTTCGTCCGGAATCATTTCCGACCAGGCCAGCATAACGTCCCATATCCGGTCACGTACGCCTTTTGACAGGAACGGTGCTACGTATACCCCCGGGCCGATTTCTAACATGCAAGATGATAGGAATCCATTGAAACGCCCCGGCATATTTCGTGTTACTGCAACGGTCATCGACATTTTCAAGCTCCCTGCGTAAGTATTATGCGTTTAGTAAGCCCATTCAGACATATTATTGGGTTTGTCCGGGCATACATCCTTGCAGCCCGGCCGAAAAGGTGCAACATAAGCTGTATAGTCCGGCAAGGATGCGTGTCATACGTGTAGCATGCATCCATGCGGGCGCGCTGGACAGGCAAGATGCCTGTCATACGTTAAAGGCCGAAAGAGGGTTTAAAAATGAGGTTCCCTCTGCAACATTTTCGGCCAAGCCCCTATACAAAAACCATCGTAGGGGCGACCAGCGGGGCGCCCTTGTTGGCGTTACGTTTCTATGTCCTTTGCTGGGCGAGCGACCACTCGTCCCTACGTTTGTGCTGCCAAGAGTTCTTTAATATCATCTATCATTTTAGGTATGACTTTATCGGAATGCAGGCGTCGGGCGGCGCAGCGGCGGGTTATACGCTCAATGTCTTCCCAACCCTGTTTTTGCTTAATCTTGACCGATTCAAACGCAATCGGTATCGTTAGTTCGGTGCGGCGCATATCAGCTATATCCAGTGGAAAAGCTACACGCGCCGATTCGTGAATAAATCCCAACTGCGGAATCGTGGAAGTGCAGGACACCGCTATCATCCCTGCTGCATAAACCGCCGTAGCTGCATGGTTTATTGCCGTATTGACAATGTCGTCCTTTTCCGGATTCGATCTGTCATATCGGCGGCCTTTCCATTTTATTCCGTAACTCTCGGCCAAGCGACGGTAAAGTTCTTTCATCCGGTGGCCTTCTACCCCGCGTAATGTGTCCAAGTCCTTATCAGGCATCTCTTCACCTAACCGCATGGAATACATTTTTCTGATAACCTGCATTTTCAGATCGGGATCGGACCATACCTCGACCTGACGTCGGGCCAATTCCGAACGGTCGGGGCCGAACGGCATCGAGGCGTAGAGGCGCACTCCGTTTTCGCCGACCATTAGCAGTCCTGTGTTATGGCGGGCAAGCAGACGAACAGCGTCGTGGCTGATGGTAGTGCCCGGCCCCATTAAAATGTTGGATACCGTCTGGAAAGGAATTTGATATGATCCGGCTTTCAGAGCATTCGTGCCGGCGGTGACAAACGTCAGATTGCCGTCCTCAATATGCAGTTTGCCGCGTTCCAGCCACACGAGACCATGGCGGTCGGCGTGCGGGATTTGGGCCGTCTCCAGTCCGAGCCGTCCTTTAAGCATTTTCCACCTCCGTAGGGGCGACCGGCGGGTCGCCCTGGTTGGCGTTGCGTTTGTCTGTCAAAGGCAGGGCGAGCGCCACTCGCCCCTACGGTTTTTATCAAACGATCATAATGCAAGCATATTTATGGCCGCAGTTTTAACATGCCGTATCCGAAACTTTTATGACGGCCGATGCCGTTGCGGACGAGTTCCATGAACTTTTGTGAATTTTTCACCCGAACACGTCCCGTCAGCGTTACATCCGGCCGTTTGATCGTTCTGGTTTTTCGGTTTCCGCCCTGGGTGCGGCGCATCATTCTTTCCAGCGAAAAACGCTCCATCACCACACCGTCTGTTTCAGCGGCTCCGGAAATTTCGAAGCGCTTATTCAGCCATTGGCGATAGACTTCTTCCCTGTCTATTTTCACTTCCGGGTCATCAATTTCCCATACACGGCTCAGAAATGCATCCACTTCTTTACCGGCGCCTTTGGCGCTGCTGCGGTCGGATTTGCGCACGACCGGGCATACTCGCAGTTCAAACTTCAACACCGTTTCTTCGGCAAACTGTGTTGGCAGCGGTTTTGAGGCCGTACGATCCCAATCGCAGCATTCATAGACCAGCGGGCTTGCTTTGAGTTTTGCGGTTTCGTGCAGCATGTCGCTATCGGCATCTGAATATCCCAAAACCCGAATATTCCTGCCGTTATTCTCTTCGACACAGAAAGGCTTTGGGGCTGCCTCATCGCCTACCAGTTCGTTCATTGCACAATGAACTATGTAATTGTGGTCGACGCGGTATATGGGCAGGTGGAGCGCACGCGCCAGCTCTACCAGCCGTCGGACATCGAACCACATCTGAGTCATATAAAGCTGTTTATATGGAATGTTACCCATTTGCAGTTGACACCTCCGGGGAATTAACTTTTATCTGTCCGAATGCTATCCAGCGTTCACCCACATGTA
>PUNP01000745.1 GCA_003551785.1 Candidatus Brocadiaceae bacterium
CATATGGCCAGAGTTGGCTGTCCGCAGAAAAAACCTTGTCGCCATCGATATAAAGAAAAGACTGCTCGCCGTCCGACGACAAAGCGACATGTGCCCAGTGCCCGAAAGTCGCATCGAGAACGCACTCCTGTGATAACTCCATCTGATGTTTTTTATCCCGGGGTGGTATGAAATAAACGGGCCGGAATATCCCCGCCGCTCCGTCGCCGGCATGCACACGTACCACAAGAAGATTCTTCTCTCCACCTCTGAGGCACTCGGGATCGAGAGTCACCGAAAACGGCTTGTTCCATATTTCGGAGGCCGCCTTTCCTGGAGAGAGAACCGACTGTTCTCCGACAAGCCGCCCGTTTACATACACCCACGCCTCCTCATCCACGGCCTCAAAGTGCAGTTCATGAGTTATATCCGCAAATTCTTCGGGAACATAAAAACTGGTTTTATACCATCCGTATCCCAGGTAACTGCCCAGGCCGGCTTCATGCCAAAAGGCCGGAACATGGATTTCTCCCCATTCATCCCCTTCCTTCCCACCTTTCTGCCAGTCTTCATCCAACCCTCTATTCTCAGGATCGGGCCGAAAATACCACTGTTCAGGAAGACCAATCAGCCTCGTCCGGGCGGAAAATATTTCACTCAGCGGGTATTGAATCCGATCATCCGGCGTGCGCCCCCCTATTTTCAGCCAAAATGAGAGCGTCCAGGAATCCGGAATACGCAGAGGCTTCATCAACTTGATTGCCGAAGAGTTCCTCAATTTAAGCGATCCACCAGACAGCCCGGCCATACCTTCGGACAGACGGGCGGGATAGGAACGGCGCCCTTCGCGCAGAAGGGCGCCGACATGACCGTTTTTTGAAACGTCAGCCTCAGTATAGCCGTCCCTCGCCTCGAAACGCCAGTGAAGCAGCAGTTCACCGGCAAAGACAACCGGCTGGGAAATAAACATCACGAGAAAAAACAGGACGGGTATTGCATAAATATGCATCATTTCATTTTCATTGTTCTTAATCATCATTCCGGCCTCCAATATACGGTATCTTTCAAAAGAATTTATTTTCTTATTCAGCTACACCCTCTCCGAAAACCCGGCTCGTAGTGGACGCTTTCAAGCGTCCCAGGGTGTGCGTAGCAATTTTCGGACTCTGGTGGCCTTAAAAGGGCACACTACGAACCGGTTGAAACCTTTTCGGAGAGGATGGAACTATCCTTCAACTTTGAGTTGTCTTCGTTCATATCATGACTCTCCGACAAGCGCTTAAAACCGTTTTTGCCTCAAAAAAAAATCGCGTGTAAGGAGCGTTTTGCCGGATCAAAACAGAGTTAACAGAAGGCACGACCCGATCAAGGGCGCACGCTGTGTATTTTACAATAACAAATCCTTTTAGTAAAATCGCAAACAAAAAAGCCCGATTGTGGGCTGAACGTATCGCTCTCAATAGTCCAATCTCGCATATTTCATAAACCAGCGACAGCAATTATCATATAACATAGAATGCCGTCATGTTAATGGGCTTTTTTTAACATTTTAAATCAAAAACAAAGTGTAATTACGCTGCTCACTCACTGTCCGCCTCCACCACCTCCCGCGGGAGCAGCAGTTCAAGTTCATTCCGTGCAAGATAGGGCGGCACCGTCATCAGCTTTCGCCGGCCGTAAGAGTTATGAAATTTCCAGACAGTACCATCCGCACCCTCTGGTACGGGCACTACGAAATAATCCCTGGGCGAATCAAGCTCTGAAAAATCAAAAACTTCATTCCCGTCGCCGTCCAGCATGGCGCCCCGGTTGTTGGTGGCAAACCCCGCCACCACTTCCGTCCCCTTAGGAACGTAAAAGTAAAGGTTCCAGCGCGTGTTTCTGAGACGGGCCGGATCTTCTATACTCGATTTCATGGTCATGGGATGGCCTTCGGGCCATTCGAGGCGGGTGCGATCCCCGCCGTCGCTCCACTCCAGGCTATGCAGCCCAGCGTATGGCGATTCAAGGGTAATCTCATATGTTTCCCCGTCCGGGGGCACACTCTGGTCCGTATCTACCGGTTCGCCTAAGGGGTCTTTCGGGGAATGGAGTTCGAACTGCACATGACCACGATTCCGAAAATGAGTTATCAATCCACCGGTCACCTGAAGCGTCAGAGAACTGTCACCCTCCTCAAACCAGGTCAACATCGTATTCCTTCCCCGGAGATTGTCGTCGCGGCGCCCGAAACTACCTGTTACAACCTCCGGAAGGCCCAGTTCCTCGGCGGCCGGTATCAATTCTTCGCTGAAGCTTACGGGATCAAAATCGAGAATCCTCTTCTCATTGCTTGCAATACCCTTTGCGAGTATATCCTCAATCTCATCATCCCCGAACGGTTCGCTGCTCATCCAGGGTTCAAAATCCTCAGAGGGCTGTCCGAGGCGGAACGGATGCGGATTGGCTTCATCCGGTACATCTATGTTATGCCTGTTGCGCAGATTGCGATAAAGAGAACGTATAGGGATCAGCATAGTATCTCGCATACGATATCCATGACGGAATAATTTTTGAGCCGTTCGGTATCGGTCTTCTCCTTGTAAATCTTCAAAATTAAACATAAGTTCGGTGTAACGGGTAAAAAGAATCAATTCATTCAGCCTCTCCATCACATCCGGATTGTCGGTAAGCTGTCGTGCTTCTTCAAGGCTTCGGTACATGCGGGCAACCACATCTTCTTTTGAGCGAACGGTGTCATGATCCAGGGCTATTAGTGTGTAAAACGAGCGCATAGGTTCCTTCGCCGCCCCGAAAGCCGCCTTAAGAAAATCATCGATCAACTCCTCAGTCTTTTCCTTTTCAGCGGCATCAGTATCCCAAAGCAAATGTCCGGAAAGATAGTAGCCCAGTCCGTTGGCGCCCCAGGTATCGGCAGCCTCCGAGTTCATAAAACGGGCCCCGTGCTCGTAGAAGTAGGGTATTCTTTGGGTCAGATAGGGGATGTTTCCTCCCCGCGCACGCCTCGGCATGCCTCGGCTCCAG
>PUNP01000670.1 GCA_003551785.1 Candidatus Brocadiaceae bacterium
AAGGCCTACCAATGTCGCGCCAGTGATGTTCATATCGAACCAAGCAGAGATGATGTCGTGGTTCGTTTTCGTATAGATGGTGTGCTGCATACAGCGGTCACTTACCCCGAAAGAGCTAAAGACAGAATTATCTCTCGTGTTAAAGTGATGGCTGATATGGATATTGCGGAAAAAAATATTCCCCAGGACGGTGGTGCCGCTATTGAAGTCGACAGCAAAACAATTGATCTTAGGGTCTCCACAGTCCCCTCAAAATTCGGAGAACGAGCTGTTATCAGGCTTTTAGACCAGGATAGTGCTCTGCTGAGCCTCAAGAGTTTAGGTTTAAAGGATGATTTGCTGAGACAGATTGAAAAGGTTGTCCGCCAGCCACATGGGATGTTCTTTTGTACAGGCCCAACCGGTTCCGGTAAAACAACGACTCTTTATGCCGGTTTGATGCATATCAATCGCGGTGAACGTAACGTGATGACGGTGGAAGACCCTGTAGAGTATCATCTGCCCGGTATAGCGCAACTGCCTATCAGCAAAAAAAAGGGGATGACTTTCGCCGACGGGATGCGTTCACTTTTGCGCCAGGACCCCGATGTTATCATGGTAGGTGAGGTGAGGGATAGAGAAACCGCTCAAATCGCCGTTGAGGCGGCCCAAACCGGGCATTTAGTTCTCAGTACGCTGCATACGAATGATACCGCCGGAACCGTTTCCAGACTTTTGGATTTACACGTTGAACCGTATTTGCTGTCCTCTACTTTATCTGTCGTCTTAGCCCAGCGGTTAGTAAGGCGCCTTTGTACTCATTGCCGTGAACCGTATGAACCTTCTCAACCGGAGCTTGCCTCCTTGGGATTGGATGCGGGGCAAAGTCTGGGGCTTATATATCGTGCCCGGGGCTGTAATGAATGTATGAATACGGGTTATCACGGACGATTGGGGATATATGAGTTGCTCATAGTTGATGATGTCATCGAAGAGTTAATTATTAAAAGAGCCAATGCCGGCATTATTCGAAAGGCTGCTGTCAACAATGGAATGACCAGTTTGCGTGCCGACGGCATTCAAAAACTTATCGCCGGAATTACTACTATCGATGAAGTGCGACGCGTTACACAGGATATCCAATGATGACTCCCTTTATAACAATCGCTTTTTGGCTGGTGGCTTATTTTACCTGGATGTGGGTGCTTGCTAGTGTTAATAAAGCGTTTTGGTACACAGCGAAATCATCCATTCTGATGTCCTTGACGTTCTATACACTTGGACTTTACGGGGTTTTCTTGCTGCTAGGGCGGCAGAACCGCTCCGCTGCGCTTGCAAAATGGGTCAGATATTTACTTGTTGAAAACGAAGTTGTGAAAAAGCGTGGATGGAATTTTATTAGAAAAGATGAACTGCGTCAGGATGAAATTTTTGTTGAAGATGACGATGACGATGATGATTATATGAATAATGCTCTTTTTTTCGAAAATCACGAATATGAGGCTGAGGACTCTTGTGATATGCTGGACTATGTTCTCAATAAGTCGATTGGAAAAGGGGCTGAAAAAATTGAATTCAAATGTGACCCGAATTCATTGAAAATCAATTATTACGTTAAAAATGTAATTATTGATAATGATGAGATAATTGATGGTCAAATTCGACAAAAGGTCATCAAAGTTTTGAAGGGGAGAACGAAAAAAATTGATAATAGCGATGTTCTTTTGTGGGAATCCGGAGACGTAAAAGTAACTTATAAGTGCCGCTCAGCAGCCCATCCGGAAAGTGAAGTTATAATTTTGGTGCAAAAGTAATCCTGAACATTGTTAATTGAGTAATGGATATTACTTTGTTTCTTATATCGAAGATTTTTGCCACTCAACTGCTTTAAACGGCCCCTGAGTGAACATTATCATATTGCAGGGTGTGAATCATGTATCGAATTATTGATTTCTTGCTATATACGCCTTTGGTTTTCATGTGCTTGTTTGCATGGAAGGGGAACCTTTATCAAAGCGCGTTATTAGCGGGCCGCACCTTCTTTGCTTTCTTGTTTTCAATGTGGCTTTTCAGCCCTTTTTCAACAGTTACTAAAAGGGTTCTGCCTCTTCCTTTACCCTATTTAAATGCTTTTTTTTTCTTAGTAATTTGGATTATGGCTTTTGTGCTCATAAAATACGGAATTATGCGTGTCTGTCAACCCCGAATAAACCGTATGCGTTTTGTAAGAAGTGGACCGGGTAAGATAATCATGGGCCTTATTGCCGGCTGGATATTATTAAATTCCCTGACAGCTTTTATGGTCATGATCCCGGAAGTTGAAGGTATTTATTTCGAAAACAAAACACATCCCTGGCCGGAACGTGACCGACGCAGTTCTTTTTTATTCTCTTATTTTACTTTGACCAAGCCGGATATTTTATTGGCACCTCAAATGGAAGCCTGTGCATTTCATGTAAAAAGAGAAATTGCAGAAAAAGATGGGAAGAAAAAATTCACCAATATTGAAGAGATTCCTGAGTATTTCGAAATGAGATATCGCAGCCACTGGACCGATACACAAACCGATATGCGCAGGCAGCATCTGCATCTGCGCTTGTTAGAATTGCTTCAAGAACAAAAAAAAGAAGAGTAATTCATTGGGATGCAAGTCGTGTTTTAAACCTGCATATTTCATCCAAAGTGGAAAAGAGGCAAAAAAATGCGCAATTGATAATGAGTTTATCGGGCAATTGCGCACTGATTATTAATAAATAGATATACTTAATTTTTTGCCAGGTTTCCGGCGGCTTTTTGAGCTTTGCGGATAGTTTTAATCCTTTCTTCCTCTTTTCGTTTGCGAATTTCCGAGGGTTTCTCGAACCGCGCAGTGTTGCGCATTCTGTTCACAACGCCCTCTTTATCACAAATTTTCTTAAACCTTCGCATAGCTTCATGAATATCTTCGTTAGGCTTTACAAGTATCTTTGCCATCTGGGTAAAATTCACCTCCTTCTTCCCGCTTAAAGTTCCACTTATTAAAA
>PUNP01000114.1 GCA_003551785.1 Candidatus Brocadiaceae bacterium
AAAAACCATTGGAGAGGTATCATTTTACTTTCAAATGCTAAAAAAGCAAATGAAACAGACTCATTCCCCCTAATATTCTTCATAAAAAGGACTTATATATCTCAGAATTCCTGATCTCATGTCCATGAGATCAGGAATTCTGAGACAACCTGCTGCAGGTTAATTTCAATGTCCTGCGTATCCATCAAATCCCCGCTACTCCCTACATGCTCGACGTGTGCGATGACCTGGGCCTCATGATCGTATCGGAATCACCGCTGCGGGGTTCGGAAGGCATGGAAGATTTCACTGCAGGGCGTGAGACTATGATTGCGGCCGACAGGGAACTGGTGCGCCGCGACCGCCACCATCCATCCGTTGTGCTGTGGAGTGCCGGTAACGAAACATGGGGGCAGAGGGGACTTATGCTGGCCTGCATAGCTGCGATGACCGCCGAGGACGATACGCGTCCGGTTATCGTCGACGGCGTGGAGGATATGGGATGGCCGATTATCAATACGCAGCACTATGTTGGTGAGAAGTACAAACGCGGACAACTCGGTGTCCTGCCCGAATACGGCGCCGAGCCCCGCACCGACCGGCCTTACGGAGAGACCGAGTGCGTGTGGCCAATGGACAACAGTTGGCAGGGGTTCGCCTGGATGGCCACCTGCACCCGCATACGGCGTCTTAAGGGAAACGCCGATATCCGAAACTACGTGCTCAACAATGCCTGGTCGAATTATGTGCCCGGACAGTCACCAGAAAAACAGAATCTCGAGAAAGCGATTAAGGGGATGGACTGGGCGATGCAGCCGCCTTTTTCCCCCGAGATATGCCCGCCGCTGGAGGATATGTGGAACCACCCGCTGATCAAACTCATGCGTAAATGCTTCCATCCGCTCGCTGTTTGCGATATCAGGTTCGACGAGGCCAATAAAAGGAGCAACGTCAACGGTGAGTGGCCGGTGGTGATTCCACCACTCCAACCGGGAGTGAAAGAGACGCGGGAGTTAGCGGTTTTCAACGATGAATTTTCCGGCGAGGAAGTGCGTGTAGAATGGGAGCTGCATCCGGGCAAAGCCGACGGCCCCATCCATGAACAAGGATTCTTTTCCGTTCGCGTTCCGTATGGGGACTGTTTCCGTCGATTGATTACATTCACAACTCCGGAAGAACCCTGCCGCTTGATTCTTGTGCTGCGTGTCATAAAAAATGGCAGGGAGCGTTTTATTGAGGATTTAATTCAGTTTGAAGTGGTGTAATCATCCGACCTTAAAAAAGTTTTGCCGTGACGCCCCATTTTAAGTTTTTGTAGTAAGGAGAAAATAATTGCATGGGAGGTAAGGATAAGTCATGACAAAAAAAACAAACGTTATTGTAATATTGAACGACGATATGGGTTATTCCGATATCGGATGCTATGGGGGGGAAATGGATACGCCGAATCTCGATTCTTTAGCCCGTAGAGGACTGCGATATACCCAGTTCTATAACACCGCGCGTTGCTGTCCTACACGCGCGAGTTTATTGACCGGACTGCATCCTCACCAGGCGAATATCGGGCATATGATGGGGGATGACGGGATTGATGGGTACAGGGGTGATCTGAGTCGGGAAACTGTGACAATTGCCGAGGTGCTGAAATTATCCGGTTACTCCACCTATATGTCCGGCAAATGGCATGTAGCAAATGATCGCGAGAACCCGGGCAACTGGCCTTGCCAGCGCGGTTTTGATGATTTTTACGGAATAATCACCGGAGCCGCAAGCTATTTCAATCCTTCCACACTCACCCGAAACAACACGCGTGTCGAACCCGAGGGTGATGAATATTATTTCACCGACGTCGTCAGCGATGAGGCTGTTAGGCAGATCAAACAGCATGCCGCTTCCAATTCCGATGCGCCTTTCTTCCAATACATTGCCTACACGGCTCCCCACTGGCCGCTTCATGCGTATCCGGAGGATATCAAAAAATATGAGGGACGTTTTGATCGGGGATGGGATAAGCTGCGGGAGGAACGCTACGAGCGCATGGTGGATATGGGGATCATCGATCCCCAATGGAAACTGGCCGACCGCGCCCCCTCCCAACCGCCATGGGAGGAGGCGGATAATAAAGAATGGCAGGCCCGGCGGATGGAAGTCTACGCCGCACAAATCGACCGGATGGATCAGGGAATAGGACGGGTCATCGATGCACTGAAAATAATCGGGGAAATCGACAATACACTTATTTTTTTTCTGTCGGATAATGGTGGATGTGCCGAGGAATTGACGCCCGAGTGGACCTTTTTGCAGATAAAGAAAACTCGCGACGGACGCGAAGTGCAATTGGGCAACGATCCATCCGTGATGCCCGGACCGGAGGATACGTATCAAAGTTACGGCGTCCCGTGGGCCAACGTCTCCGATACCCCATTTCGCAAGTATAAACATTGGGTGCATGAGGGAGGAATCGCCACCCCATTGATCGTTCACTGGCCGCATGGGATCGAAGCGCAGAATGAACTTCGCCACCACCCGGCGCAGTTGCCCCATATTATGGCCACCATCGTGGATGTTACCGGGGCGCAATACCCTTTGGAATATGACGGTCATGTAATTCCGCCGATGGAAGGGCAAAGCATGGTCTCCACCTTTGTGAATGAAGATATGCCCGACCATGACCTTTACTGGGAACACGAAGGAAACTGCGCCATCCGCCGCGGCAAGTGGAAGCTGGTAAAGGAATATGCAAACGATTGGGAACTGTACAACATGGAAACAGATCGCACGGAAATATACGACATCGCTGATGATAAACCGCCCGTAGTCCAGGAGTTGAAAGCTTCGTATGAAGCCTGGGCCGAACGATGCAATGTTATGCCATGGGAGAGGTTGCAGCAAATGCGCCGATCTCATACCCCTAATGAACCGTAACCACAACAAGTGTTTTAATAACAATGGCTTACGTATCAAAAAGCTGCTAAAAAGCTCCTTAGCGGTGTTTTTTGGGGGGTGTTTTGAGCTTTTAAGA
>PUNP01000512.1 GCA_003551785.1 Candidatus Brocadiaceae bacterium
ATCAGGATCTCTCTTTCAATGGTTGAGAGTTTGAGTGTGTTGCAGCGGGCGCAAAAAGACAGTGCCTCCCCCGTCAGATTAAATGCACCGTGCCAGTACCGGCTCCACTTTTGCGCATCTTCAATGTGTTGTGATTCCGCTTGCTTTGACTCACGTGTTGACCTGCCGCAGTCTTTTCTGGAGCGGAACATCTGATATGCGCCTTCTATCAAAGTATCGTCAGACTGAAACGGTTCTATTTTTTCAGGCGGTGCAGATCGCACCAGCGTGAGAGTCTCTTCAATCTCTTCCTCGCTACGCCCCCAGGCTTCTGGTATTTCGTTATCCATTGTCACCTCTCCTTTGTTTGGTTAACATTATAACACACTTGCCTTAATTCGTCAATTCTGATAACATGTTATTAATATATATTTTAAGTGCATGGCTCTTTTTCAAAATTCTAAATATTTGTTGTTTTCCTTTGGTCCAGTCTTCGATTCACCTGCTATTATAACATACCACCCGGGTCAGATGGCTTCCCTGGTTGGCAGTTTCCCGATTTGTAATGTAAATCCCTGATATTTCAGTCAAGGGACGGCATTTGACCCTCGTCATGTTTTATACTACAGTTTAGATGCAGTTTTGTTTACACACTATTGGGAGATAGTAATGGCTAAAACCAAGAAAAAGAAACCTTACCCTACCAAGTTTATGACCCAGTGGCGGCACATTGCCGTTATTGACCGTGAGATCCGACGTGGCCGTTATCCGAGCGCGCCAAAACTTGGCCGAATCCTTGAACTTTCCGACCGCACCATCAAGCGTCACATTGAGTTCATGCGCTTTGATCTCGGTGCTCCGATTCGGTATGAATCATCAAAAAAAGGGTATTATTACTCCCAGCCCGACTGGCTCATGCCTGCTATCAAGGTCAGCGAAGGCGAACTTTTTGCCGTGGTTCTGGCCGAACGTGCTCTTCGGGGCATGAAAAACCATCCGATTGCCGAAGAAGTCAAGCGGGTCTTTAACAAAATTACTTTGCAATTACCAGATGAAGTTGAAATAGACCCCGCCGCCCTTGCATCCGATGTGGGTTTTGAGACAGATGCAGTGGCACCGCCCAATCCAGAAGCTTTTGAGATCATAGCAAAAGCCCTGCGTGAGAATAGAACCATTGAGATGGAATATTACAAACTCGGTGCGGATGAGACGGTGGAGCGCACCGTAGACCCCTACGCAATGCGCTGCATACGGGGCGAGTGGTATCTGATCGGTTATTCGCATGATTCGGGTTATATTCCCCTTTTCCATGTCGGTCGCATACGGAAGATAAAGCCTACCAAAAAGAAGTTTGATCGTGATAAAATAGACTTTGATGTCGATGAATATTTCCAGCATAGCCTGGGCGCAGGTAAGAGCCCGGAGACGGCACAGGTTAAGATACGGTTCAAGGGCTGGGCGGCCAGGTATATCGCAGAAAGAGAATGGCATCCCGACCAGAAGATAAAAGAATATAAAGGCGGAAGAGTAGTTTTAACAATGACCGCAGGGTGGCTCAATGAAATCTGCATGTGGGCCTTGAGTTTTGGATCATCAGCCGAAGTTTTAGAGCCGGAGTCGCTTCGGGATATGGTCAAAGATAGGCTTTCGGATACACTTGAACAATACAAGTAAATATGGGAGGCAATTATGAAAGACGCAACTTATTCGGAAAATGGTATGGTAAAAATAGATGGAACAGAAGTGCGAGTAATTGGGGCGGATCCTGCTCCAAAGAATGGAATAGATTATTTTGACGGGGAAAAATTTGGCCATATAGATGCAGACGAAAGGTGTAGAGAAGAATTTGCCAAGCTATCTGATAATAAGGGAATAAATCTTATTGCTTGGGATGCTCCTATTTCTTTTGACAAAAAACATAGGTTTTACTGTCGTCCGATCGACAATGATTCGAAAGGTGATAAGGGAAAATATTCTCCTATTCGGCAGTGGATTAAGGACAATGAGAAACACATTGAGAAGAGTTCAGTCAGTATTCGTCCATTTTCTGGATGTTCTCACTGGGCTCTAAGTTGCGAGTGCTTGGGGATGCCTTATGGAAATTCAAAAGGAGATTTTGAGAATTACAAGATTGCTGAAAATAAGAAATGCATTGAGGAAGCTGGGAAGGGAAAAATCTCAAGATTCGTTATAGAAGTTCACCCGGCCGTATCAATGGCTGTATGGTGGGTTACTCAAGTTTTAGCAAAAGATGGAGATTACGGAAAATTTCCCAAATATAAGGGAAGCAATATTTCAGTCAGCAAAAAAAACGGAGCTATCGAAACCATCTGGGATGCATTTGATGATTGGGGCCTCGTTCCAGAAGAGACTGAATTGCCCAAGAACAAAAAAGGCAATTGGGATGATAATAAACTTGACGCATGGGTAGCATGGAAAATGGGGGTTGATTTCCTTCAAGGGAAAGCAGAATGGGTTGGATCACCCAATATAGGCGGTTTTGTCCTTCCCAAGGTATCTGAAAAAAATAAGGATGAATTTGACTTAAAAGCCAAAATGGACGCATTTGAAAAAAACAATTCTCTAACTTAAAAAGGTGAAATCATGCTTATAGAAAATCTGTCATGGAACGAGCCGGAGAAGGTGCCGCAGGAGTTGGAAGATAAATTGAAAGAGCTTATTTCCGAATCAAACACTGACGAAGAAAACGCTGGAGCTCATGCAGCGCTTAGTTTCATCGTTTTAGAACGCCTTTCTTCAATGATGAAAGATGAACTGGAAGACAACAAACGGGCGTTAGCGATTTTTAAGGCGTTTGAAGATATCACAAAAAGAACTCTTAGTACTTTGCTAAACACCTTACCCGAAGGCGATTGACATAAATCGGAGAAAAAAACTGTTATGCCTATTTACTCACATTCCAGACTGTCAACTTTCGAGAACTGCCCACGCCAGTACTGGTTCAGATATATCGAGCAGCCTGACATAGAGAAGGTTGACGGCATAGAAGCCTTCATGGGAT
>PUNP01000360.1 GCA_003551785.1 Candidatus Brocadiaceae bacterium
AGACTAATTCATGAAAAATGATGATTTGATGAATTCACAGGTCGGATTTTGCCGCGAATCGTTTCGTCGCAAACCGCTTGACGCCGCGTTGATTCCCCTTCTACCGCTTGAAAAACGAAATTCAGGTTTTTCGAATCCATAATAAAAGCTATCTCTGATGGCTGGTCAAATAGATAATGCTAATTTAGACTAATTAATCGCACAGTTAAGATTGAAAAAAACTCAAACAAAGAAAGGACATATTCGATGAAAAATTTTTTAACAGTTACTATTGGAATGATGATTATCATGACGTCTCTGACTGGCTATGCAATGGAATTGCCGGCAAACCTTCGAGCAGGTGTTCACGGTGCTTATTCAGAGGGCGGTGACCTTGCCGGATCGGAGTTCGGTTTTGGCGGGCAGGTCGAATTTTCCATTAACGACCATCTCGGCGTTGAACTGGCCATTACCCACTTTTCAGATGAGCCTGTATGGCGGAATGATCTGGATGTCACGACGGTGGGCCTTTCGGCAATCGGCAGGGCACCTTTGTTTGATAAAATCAATGCCTATGTGCTCGGAGGCGTCAATTATAACTTCCTCAGTCTCAGCTCTCCGTTCGCCCGGGATATTGATGACGATTTCGGTTTTCATCTCGGCGGCGGACTCGGTTTTGAAATTGCCGAGCAATGGGAGCTGTTTACGGAATACCGATATACTTTCCTGAGTGCTGATGTCTCAACCAGATGGGCTAAAACAAGTGAGGATATAGATTTCGGCTTATTCAAATTAGGCGTGAACTACAGGTTCTAACCTGAATATAATTCAGGAGCCGATTTTGCCGTGGATTATTTCGCTGCGATTCGGAGTAAACGAAAGTATACATGGTAACACTGATTTCCGGATTCCAATCGAAACAAGACACGGTGAAATTGGCCCGCCCTTCTTTGGGTCCTGATTCCGTTAAATTTCAGCGACGGTGCAGGTGCGAGGCGGAAGCCACGATGCTGTATAATAAATGTTCACCAAACCCCGTTCTTTCGAAGAATATTTACTATGGTGAAACTGTTATTTTTCATAAGTCTCTGTTGATAAGAATAATGATAACCTTTTCGCCGATTTTTTAACGGATTCAAGTCTTTATTAAACGCCAATGAAATCGCAAGGCGACTTACTGCTTTAATCATGATAGACCCTCTGCAAAAAGGGATCAGAAACCAAACTGCCATTGCCGCCACTTCATTTTCGCAATATAAATTCAGGAAACTTGTCTGGATCCCAGCCGCCGGCTAACCCCGGCGCCAACTGCAGCCAATAATCGTTTCTTTCGTCTCCGGAATTTTCGTGGATTACTATATTGAGGGAGATAATTCCGCCTTCACGGGGATCGATCAGAAGATTTTCAAAGGGCATCTTTACTTCGTAGAATGTAAGATTCTCTTCATCATCGCGAACGACAGTGTATTCACTGTTCTCCAGGAGCCGGGTATCCGGCCCGCGCCATTGAAAGGAGTGAACTTCATTGTCCGCCAACGCGATTGCGAGATTGAAAGGCTCCGGAATATCAGATGAATCGATGGCGAACTGCAGGGAATCCCCTCGCCATATATCTCGACCGGTATGGTCGTTGAAATGCAGGTTGTCGCTGGCGGCGGCGGCCAGATAGAGGTTGTCCTGATCCCATCCCAGGTATATTTTAACCTCTTCCAATCCGTCTACCATGGTTGCGCGTTCGATATTATCCTGATCAAGCAGCAGGTAATCTCTTGCCTGCCAGGCGGTCGGATCACCTTTTATCGGCCAGGGAGGGTCTATGGCGTATACCTCCTTTAACGCATCGAAATCAACCGTACGGGTATATTCAACCGGTGAAAAATCAAAGCGCTCCTTTTCTTCCGGCCAGTCTGACGGTTTCCGCGGTATTATCCTTGAATTCAGAATAACTTCCCCCTCTAATGGTTGTTCGAGTTTTAAAGGCAGTTGTTTTATTTCGCCCGGCCCCAGGCTGAAAATTCGGCTTTCCATACTGTTTCCATTTACCAGGAGTTCAGCTTCCAGTTCCAGTTCTTTTTCTGTCAAGTGGCTGCGCAGACGGATTAAAACAGTATCTGCGGCGTCCAGTTCGATCCCGAGAATTTCGACCGGTCGGTCAGTGTAAATGCTGATGTATCGCCCCAGCACCTCTTCAATAATTTCAGCATGAGGCGGCGGCTCAAGGTTCAAGGTGAAATCCTCTACTCTGGCTTGTTTCTCCATGGTGATACCATGCGGATTAATCACCCGCACATTACCGCTGATCCCGTACCAGCCCATTCCTTCCTCTTTTTCTTCTGTATCAGCCTCTTCATCACCGGGCGCCTCGAACCAGCCCTCAAGATCAGGGCCGGGCCCGGTCACCAGAAAAGCCGGCCCGGGCTGATTATGGATCACCAGGTCGTTGTAAAAGCTGATGCCGCCTTGCCTGGGTATTTCCAGGGTCTGACCGCTTAACACGATGGGAGCGGAATCGGCCCCGTAACGTTCCAGACCTTCGGTTGATGTATCAAATAAAAGATTGTTTTCAAACTCTATCTGCAAATCACTCTCGGCCGAGATCCGGCGCAGCAGAATGCCTGCGCCCCGGGTTCGGGTCACCACATTATTGAGAAACCGGATGTATCCTCGCGCGTCGGGACCCACATTGCCTACATGAATACCGACTTCTCCGCCGTGGACATAGTTGTTTTTCCAGACAATTGAAACCGGCTCTGAATCCTCCGTACGCCGTCGCGGCCAATTATGCATACCGAGGCGGTCGTTGTTGAGAAAATAGTTATTTCGTATAACAATGTTCACCAGGGTGTCTTCGGGATGATTCGGTTCAAGATCGATGCCGGCCATCGGCGCGGTGCCGGAGGTGTTGGAGAAAATACTGTTTTCAACGATCAGATTACGCGCCGAAATAACACTCATACCTTGCCGGAAATTGTCATCAATACGCAGATCGCGAAGCAGAATGTCTTCCGGCGGGACTCTTTC
>PUNP01000386.1 GCA_003551785.1 Candidatus Brocadiaceae bacterium
CTTTAAGCAGGTCGTCATCCTGGTCGGACGGGAATCCTTATTTGATAGAATCAGACGGCAAGAAGCGCTACTGCTACCATCCCGAGGACAACGGCCTGCTTAAAGACTGTATCGGAAATGACGTTCCATATGTCTGCCTTGAGTGCGGACACGAGTTCCTTAGCGATACACGAGACCCGGCGACCAGCTGCACAGAATGCAAGAAAGAGAACATATCCAGCACCTACGGCCTGGAAGGGAAGAAATGTCCGGACTGCGACAAAGGTGTTTTTGCTCAGGATCGGAACGATATTGCTATCTCCTGACGGTGCCAAAGAAGGTGACTGGATAAATATCAGATTTGAGATCGACCAAGATGAAACTGAAAGGCGGAGAGAGCGGGTTGAAGGGTTGCTGGGGAGGTTGAAGGGGATTTGATAAAAGGAAAACATCTGATTTGTTTTGTAACAAGGTGAAATAGATGTTGGTTTTCAAAATCTATAGATTCAGGTAAGATAACATTGTAATGCTTCAAACGGAATTGGACTTTTGCCTTTTTGCCTTGCGATAAGGTTTTTATGGAGTATAATCTACGTATACAGCGGTTTATTGCTGAAAGGCACATGTATGGAACCCAAACGCTCTTCAATCTTTAAGAAGGCCTGCTTTTTCAGTGGTGGTTAGCCACTTTTACACACTTTAATATACCTGACCGTGAAAAAAGCTCACGTTCAATATCTCGCCAATAAGTGAAGGTGGGTTAGGAGCCGGTAAAGTTTGTGGGGCAGAGCTGGGTCACTATGGGGCAAAAAACGAATGGCACAGGGAAGACACTTAATTGCAGATATAGTTGATCTGCCAGATCCGTTGCTGGAAACTCCAGATATCTGGTTGGATGCCTTCTCTGAAGTTGCCAGCAATCTTAAGATGACCATTCTTGCCAGCAAGACGCATATCTTTTCTCCTCCCAGAAAACCAGGATATACCGCTTTCATACTCGTTGATTCGAGTCACTTTTCCGTTCACGTATATTCCGATGTTAAAATTGCGGCTGTGGATATCTTTGTCTGCAAAAATATTAGCTTAAAACCGGAGTTGAACAAAATCCTCAAGATGGGCAATATACCTGAAGGGTGCATTTCACGAATGAAAGAGATAGGCAGATTTTAAGATTAAAAAGGTGAAAACCATGTATACCATACCAACAGAATCCTTCGTGCTGGGCAGAGTTATCGGGATTTTTCTTGTAATTTGTGGTCTGACGGCCCTGATCAAACGAAAAGACTGGATGGAGGTAGTCGGACAGATCAGAAATAACCCGCCACTGACTTACTTTGTCGCACTTGCTGAACTGGCGGTAGGTTTAATAATTGCTTTCTATCATCCCGTCTGGATAATGGACTGGCCGGTAGTTATCACGGCTATTGGGTGGTCGATGGTCGTGGAGTCGGCATGCTATCTGGTAATCATTCCGGGCAAAACAATTGGCCGGCTGATAGAATTTTTTAATCGGCCCCTTTCCTACTATCTCTGCGGAATACTTTCGTTGTTAATAGGTTCCTATCTGATCGTGATGGCGTTTGAGTTGATATAAGATTCCGCAGGTGCTGTTTTTAAAAATGTCTCTTTTTTAAAGGAGGTCTGATATGGTAACAAGTAAGTTGGGGAAAGTGTCGGCGATTATTGCCTTCGTCCTTTGTCTTTTGGCTGGCCTGCTGCTCCTTTGGGTGACCCGATTTTCCATCATAAAGGACCAAGTGCTTTATACGGCAATGGGCATATATTTTGTAGGCAAAGCTTTTTTTGTCGGGCCTGCGTTGCTGCTGTTGGATAAGGGTTCAAAGGAGTGATATCTATCTGTGATGATATGGAACTTGATTCGGAAGGTGAACATAAGCAAAGAGAGAGAGTTGAAAAGGACAAGAGGCCTGTTCAACATGTTTTCACGCCTTCACAAGAAAAAGCCAGGAAGATAATAGGTGTAAATGCTGAAAAAAAGTGGGGTGATGATTTTCGCATGTAAAAACATGAATATCAGAGACAAGTCCAGGCAAAAAAAGATCTTTCTAATTGAATCCGACCACGCCAACCTGCCGATCGGCGACGATGATATTCTGGATCCATGGGGGATCCCGGGGCAGCCCGCAATAAGGGATTTAGATTGAATGTCATAAGGCAGTTCTGCCCCATTGAAATATCCCTTAAACGCACTTTTCGATGACGAAAATCGTTTGGTTGAAAGTCGGATTTTTTGTGGTATCATTTAACATGTAAGAAGGATAGTCGGCTGCAGGATATGAGCGGATGCCGGGCGAACATCGGTCGATATGATCAATCAGATTATAGGAGGTAAGGCTATGTTTAAGGGAATATGTCCGTCATGCCACTTTTCCAAATTCGTCCCCGAAAACATGCATAGGAAGCGTGGAAGATGCGGCAGATGTGATTTTGTTTTTTACATGACCCGTTTGCAAGACAGTGAGCCAGATTTCACCATAGTTCCTGAACCAAGATCGAGACCACTGCAGGAAAAAGAGCCCGGCATGAAGGATTTGGGCATAATAAACAATGGCAAAGAAACAGCGCTTAATAATCCACATGGATATGGACGCGTTTTTCGCGGCTGTTGAGACGCTGGACAATCCAGAGTTGCGCGGAAAACCCGTCGTGGTGGGAGCGGACCCCAAAGATGGAAAAGGGCGCGGAGTTGTCTCTACCTGCTCATACGAAGCCCGGCGCTACGGCATTCGAAGCGCCCTGCCGATAAGCGAAGCCTTCAGACGCTGCCCGGATGCAGTCTTCCTGCAGGGCCGAATGGAGCGCTACAGCGAAGTTTCGAAGGACATAAGGCGTATACTTCAGGATTTCTCCCCTGACGTGGAACCTTTAAGTATCGATGAAGCCTTCCTGGACGTTACCGGTTCGGCGCACCTGTTCGGCGGCAAGTATGAGGTGCCAAAACAAATAAAAGAGCGGGTCCGGTAACGTCCAGGAAGGCTTCATCGATACTTAA
>PUNP01000964.1 GCA_003551785.1 Candidatus Brocadiaceae bacterium
CTCGAACCCCCGACCGTCGGATTAGAAATCCGATGCTCTGTCCACTGAGCTACCGGCGCACCGTGCGGTACCCTGCTATATTGTCAAAGTTTACAATCTTACCTTCAGGTCCATCCATTTCTGACTTGGCGTCAAGTGATGAATATGGGATGATTTTTTCGTTACCTCCCATCAAAGCATCGGACAGTTTCTCCTGGGCAGAACGCTGAACAGCCGAACTGATGTTGGTATAATACTTCAAAGTCGTCTCTATCGAATCATGTCCAGCCAATTCCTTAACCACGATGGCACTCACCCCCGACTCGGCAAGATGCGTAATAAAAGTCCGACGAAGATCGTGAATAGTGCAATACTTAATACCAGCTTTCTTAACTATGGCAATGAATCCTCGCTGGATATTGTTCTTCCACTTATCACCATCTTGTGTCTGGAAAACATGGGGCCCATTATTGGGAAGCTGTTTGAGAATAGCAGCAGGCTTGTCCATCAAGCCAAGAGTCCGATTTTTCTTGGATTTTGTTTGATGACCAGGCGTATTGACAACCCAAACCGTCTTCCTTTGGAAATCCACATCTTCCCATCGTAAAGCAGTCAGCTCACTCAAACGCATCCCCGTGAAAAGGGCAAGAGTAACAAACGCTTTCCATCTTATGGAATGGCAGGCAACCAGGAGTCGTTCAATTTCCATTCCCCTGAGTACGCGCACTTTTCTTTCAGGCTCTCGGAGCTGCTTAACATTGGATACAGGATTCTTTAATAGGTACCCAAGCTCCACTGCTCGATTTAACGATGATTTCAGCGTTCGGATGTTCTTATTTACCGTCGCCTTGCGCACTTTTTGGAGACGTCGATAAACGAAATGCTCGACACCAACGAATCCGATACGAAAATTTCCCAGAACTCAACTTGCGCTTATCTATCCAGACTCGATGCCACATACTTGTTACCTCCATTTCTCTGTGACTCCGAGCCACCGTTATCGGGATTATATAATACGGGGGTTCGAAAATCAATTAAATCTCATCGTGTTTTTTTTACATATTCCATCACCGCCTTTCTTGTAAAAAGCACTTTCCCGGATATTTTCACAAAAGTCTGCAAGATGGCTTGTGGGACAGGGATTTTTGTTGGAATGTCAATTTGTGACAGTGGATTCAGTGTGGTAATACAATTTTTTAGATTGTGAATTTGGATATCCATTTACGCAATCTCCGTGGGTATCAGTCACAAATCCTTTCGCTTCGAACAGCCCCCTTGCATATTCACTTTCGAACCTGTAAGATAACGATAAAGCATAACCTCCATATGGTAAGATGAGACCACTTATTGGGAGTTCTGCCCCGCCATGACACTAAAAATAATGCACAGTGCCGATTTCCATATCGGAATGACACTCAACCGATATGGTCCAATTTCATCAGAGTTGGCCGAGTCTCGTGTTGCAGTGCTTCAAAAGATCGTGGACAAAGCCAACGAAAAGGAATGTCATTTACTGACCATAGCCGGTGACCTGTTTGATAAGACCAGCATAAACAAGGGAGATGTAGAAGCGACTATCAAAAAATTACATGATTTCAAGGGCAACGCTATTCTTATCCTGCCCGGCAACCATGATCATCTTAGTGAAGGGTCAAACCTTTGGGAATGGATAAGAGAATCCCTTCCGGACCATGGCGTTGTTCTTGATAAAAAAGAACCGGTTAGTCTTACTCGTTTTGGATTGGCAAACGTCACCGTATACCCGGCGCCGTGCTATGAGAGAAACAGCAATGAAAGCGCTATTGACTGGATAAAAGAACAACTTCCGGTTCCAGATGAAGTTTCCATAGCTATTGCACACGGGGCTCTGGAAGGCAAGTCTATGAACGAAGGCGATTACTATCCTATGACGGAGAGGGAACTGGATGAAATAGAGGATATGGATTTATGGCTACTCGGTCATGTCCACAGAAGTTTTCCAGATGAAGAAAACGTGCGCATCCAAAACAAATTCTACGCCGGAACACCCGAACCAGACGGGCTTGACTGTCGTCATCAAGGTTCCTGCTGGATCATCGAGATCGGTGAATCCAGGGAAATAAAAGCCGAGAGATTATGGATTGGACAATACCGTTTCGAGGATAAAGCGGTTGAAATAAAAGATGGGAATGACATTCAGAAAGTTATCAGCAGTTATGCCGAACGGGAAAATACAATACTGCGTCTTAAAATTTCAGGATGGATTCCCAAGGAAGACTATGATAATTGGATAAGGAGCGGGAAACTGTATTCGGAACTCAAGGATAATCTGGCGCAACTGGTAAGCTATGATGACAATGATCTGCATCCACAGATCGACCGCGATGTCATTGACGAAGAGTTCACACAAGCCAGTTTCCCGTATCAACTTCTTACCACACTGGAATCAGAAGGGAAAGAGACGGGATTGCAGGCCGCCTATGAATTGATAAAGGAGGTCCAGAATGAAACTGACTGAACTAAAGACCGAATCCTTCGCGGGACTGGGAAACAAGGATATAAGGTTCAGTAATGGTCTTCATCTCTTTTTCGGCCCAAATGAAGCTGGCAAATCCACATTGATGTCTGCCCTTGAGATAGCACTCTTTGCGGATGTGAAGTACGACCGGAGAAGCGAAAAAACTTATAGGTGGATTGAGAGAGCTCTTCCCCTGGCCGGCGGAGATCATTATAGCGTAACAGTAAAGGGGCTGGATGGAGAGACGCCCGTTATGGTGAAGAAGGTTTTCTATCAGCCGGACCAGCGAAACGATAATAGCATACACCTTGAATACGGCAAAGAAGCTTACGAAAGCACCGGCGCCGCACAGGACAAACTGAAAGAAATTCTCGGATATGGAGAGCGGACTTACCGCTCGACCGTGATGATCAACCAGGGCACGCTCGCCGGCACCATTGAGTTGTTGACAGATACGGAAGACGACTCCCTGACACAGAAACTGCGAAGTGCAAGATTTGAGAGCGAAG
>PUNP01000608.1 GCA_003551785.1 Candidatus Brocadiaceae bacterium
GATCGAAAGTCCATTCAGTGATAAACTCAATACGTTATTATACAATACATTATGTTGCCTGTGAAACTTACAGTGCCTTTTATAGTGACCGCTTCATGCAGGCTCAGCATCTCTGACATCCATATGCCGGTGTTTCTAACGTCTGACACGTATACTGCGCGGGCTGACAACGGTCACCGTGCCGGAGAGCTTTTGGAAATCAACGGCATCGACAGCCTTTTGCAAAAGATCAATTATCGGTCTCACCCCGTCATCGTCGGGCCTCAATAAAACGATACCGAAATGCGTCCCGGGAGGATAGTTTCTTATATCGGCAAAGCCTTTATCAGATGTAATCAAAAGCCGTTTTTCCGACTGAACAATCTCCCATAGATCTCTGTCCTTATACCCGCCCAAATTCTGATCAAGAACACTCCGGCAGTCGTGGCCGCGTGAAAGTAAAAATTCTTTTGCTGACGCTGGAAGGTCTTCGTCGGTCTTGATACGCATTACGAAGTCGCTCCGGTCAGGGGAGTGAGGATATCATCGTGCAGCACGTCGGCAGCATAGGCAAGCGCAGCCCGGATGTCTGTATCGGTAAGCTGAGGGTATTCTTCCTGCACGTCCTCCGAACTCATTCCGTCGGCAAGGCAGCCCACGATTGTTGAAACCGGTATGCGGGTGCCGGCAATACAGGGTTCACCGTGATGAAGGTCCGGGTCAGTGGTTACTTTTTCTTCCCATTTCATCTTCGTCATCTTCTGCCTCCTTTTGAGCGTAAAAGCCCTTTGGCCGATCCAATACTCAACAACCATTATACCCAAAGTCGGTATGATTTCAAAGATAACAGCCCGGAGCCGGGGTGCCTGGAACGCGAGTCACAACAACAAAAAAAGCCAAGTAAGCGGCGAATGAAACCTTTATCTCCCAACCGCTTCAACCCAATTTAAAACATCAATAAATCTTTCATAGCTATCTTGTGCCTATCAGAAAGAAAAATCCCATAAAAATCACTATTGCTGCTATTATCCGGACCACCCCCACTTTTTTATGCACCACCGTAAATTCACCATCCCTATCCCATGATGTAATGCCCTCTTTTGTCAGTTTGCCATGTGCGTGCATCCGTGTGAAAAGCAGGATAAGGGGAATACCAAGACCTTCACCACGAAACCATACATTGAATGCGCGAGTCAGTGCCTCACCGTAATAGGGTTTCATGCCATTTTTTTTCCGAAGACAAACGTTCAACAACGCTTTTCCGGGTGTTGTACCCCATGTAGACAGCATGGCCGCTTCAAAGAAAATAAAAATAAAGGCTAAAAGCATTCCCAACAAAACTTCGTTCATTGCCAATACTTCAGGGAAGGTAAATACCAAGATGGTTCCGCAAAGAACGCCGAATAAAATGTCGTCGGTTGTCCTTGCCCAAAAACGAACCCAAGGGCGGACTTGCGGGCCGGAAGGCTTGAACTTGCGAGCTGGCAAAGATTTTCCGTCTCGATTCCTACTTCCGCACTTAAAACAGGTAACCAGATCTTCTTCGATTTCTGCCCCACAATTTTCACAAGAAATCGTTTTTGTATCCAGACCACTTGCTTGCTTTGGTTTTCGTTTTCGCTCTTCCTCAGGTTCTGGTGATATAGATTGGTATCGCGAAACAGCCTCCTGGGGAATATCTTTGCTGATTACGTCCTTGTCGCCGGCTGGAAACGGATATCCGCAATTAGGACAGGCCTCGGCTTTATCAGAAATTTTCTTTCGACACTCAGGGCATTTTATAAGCGCCATGCTTTTCTCCATAGAATACAGGTTTATTCATATGTTCCCAAGATGAATTCCGGATGGAAAAACTCTCTCACCCAAAATTGCCTCAGCCCAGCATAACCATACTCGAATCTGTCAATTACGGATTTCAAACACATTTACAATGACTTGTATATAATGAGGTCAAAAGTGTTTGTAAATCGGGCAATTCTAAACAATTTTTTCTGGTATCATTTTAAGCCCGTATGTCTTTGGGTCAAGTTCGGCCTGGACGATTTCTATCTTTCCATCATAATCTATACAGGCATTTATGACACGCTCTTTGGCAGTTTTTTCGATATTGCAACCAAGGAAAACCTTACTAATTATTCCGCGTGGGATTGATCTGAGCCCAGCTTTTTTATCATATTCAACAATGCGCCATTCCTGTTCGTATCTAAAAGGCGAAGCTTTTGTAAAAAACACTTTGCGTACTATCTCCATGGCACTATCCTGCACGAAATTGATAACCGGGCAACGGTCAGAATATTCAACAGGCTGCGCCTTGGCTATGAAATTAATCTGATCTTCAGCATCCGTATCTTGAACACTGATTGCAAAACATATACCCGTGTGATTTTTAGCGTAGTGTGTCCACATGATAAAATGATCATGAACAGCAGAAAAACATAAAATACCAGTGTTTGCGAGTCGGTGGGAATGCCATTCCAGTTGTCTTTCTTGCCATTTTTCTAAATCGCAAGCCTTTATAGGAATTTCCTCATTTGCCTTGGAAAAAGCTTCTTTGATGGGGATATTTTTATGCTTAGCTATAACTGAAGCCTTACGAAAAACGATCTCTTCCCGGGTATTATCTGTATCATACATACGTCTGCAATCGAATGGATCATTAAATTGCAAAGGGGAAGAAAACCAAATGCGGTTATTCCGCGTCATATCTTCAAAGTGTGCCAAGCTCTTTTTTGTAAGTTCTTTATATTTGTATAGTGTTGTGATATCTTTTCCAGGCATGCTATTACATTTTTCATAAAATATAGGGTGATGACGCACACTAAAAGAATCTAAAAAACGTCCCTTTTCCCCAGACCACCAGAGGCTACGGTTTTTTTGCGGGCTTGGATTCCTGTCATAACAGATAGACCAACAATTTAAAATACATTCACCGACACCCGGCAAAACTCAGTGGCTGATTAGCAATGTGCATCTTTTTGTTGACCCCCGATCGTTTTACTTTTCCCA
>PUNP01000892.1 GCA_003551785.1 Candidatus Brocadiaceae bacterium
CCCCCCCCCAAACAATTATAAAAGCCAGCCGATACACACGTTATGACATAACAAGTAATTTTGGTGCAGGGCGTTGACCCCTTTCCCGTTCGCTTATTTGCAAACTCCGGGAAAACGTTGTATAAATGGATTCGCCCTTTGACTGGAACAAAAATCATTTTCAGGAGCGGTGCATGACTTACGACTCAGCAATCTACTGTCTGCGACTCGGCAACTCTGTGCCGTTGGCTTTATGGTATCACGAAAAAGCATTACAGAACCCCGGGAGCGAAAGAAATCGAAACCTTCTAAAAATCGCTTGGAAACAAATCGAAGAATGTCTGGAATTCCTTGAATTGGATCGTCATGCTCAGAACGCAACAGAAGCTATGGCCGATTTTGAAACTTTTTTATCCGATTTTCCATGTCTCACGAATGAAGATACGGCGGATGACGATAGCCAGGAGTCATTGCAACTGCGTGTGGATAACAGTCCATTTGTGGCTTATCTATCCGGATTCATATCTAATGTTGCAGAAGAAGTGGCCGATAGAGATATGGGCGTATGGTTTTCTGCTGGCGTGCATCTGGGTTTTTTACAATATGCCGATATAGTTCACGTCCCTCAGATTGCATTACGCCATCCGATGATATACAGACTTAACCATCCCGATTTTGCCCTAAACGAAAAAGCCGACGTTTTAGTCGAGTTTCTTACCAGATTACAAGACGAAATACAGAGACTTCCAGTGAGCAGCACACTGCAAGAAATCGTCAAAAAAGGGCCGGAGGATCCTGACAATATTCATTCGATCAGAAAGTTTGGATGGGACGTACAGGGGCATATCAAGAGCACACTGTATCAGCAAGAAGAGGCAGGCGATGACACTACCGCAGCAGAAAGGCCCGTTGGCCGGAATCACGAAAAACCTTCATGGTGGCAACTTGACCTCCCACCTTCCCTGCTGCGCATGGCATGGGAACTATCTAAAGCTCCCGATGGTTTAAGAGCCGGAGACCTGAAAACGGCTATGTATAGAAATTTAGATGAAACTGAAGGCGAAAACATTCTATCTTCACAGGCAAGAGAGTCTTTCTGGAGTGAGCCGTCCAATTACAAGAACAGGCATAAAGAGAAATGGGGGGAGTGGTGGGAACAGTTCATCGAGGCACCGGGTGGGTTCTATAAACTGAAAACTGGGAGATGACAAACAAATGAAACCGAAAGTGTAAAAAAAAGGTAAAACAAAGGTATAGATAGGTGTAACCAGCCTCCCGTACAATGAACATAATTGACTGGAAAATTGTTCATTTTACAGGAGGGTTTTTTATGGATGCGATGACAACACGAGAAGCTGCAGAGGTACTTGGTGTGGCTTCGAAAGATGCGCTTGGACTTTTGAAGGCTGCTAACGTGCCGAACAGGGCAATCGAGAGCGGCGGTTATGTACACCAGTATCTATGGGACGCCAATGCCGTCCGCCGATTACAAGCGATACTTTTACAAAACCGACAAGGAGGTGAGGAAAATGGAACACCAACTTCTGGATGTTAAAGAAGTGAACCAACTGCTGAATATCGGACGGGCCACCCTTTACAGGCTAATGGATGCCGGACACACACCGTTGCCTGTCAAGGTTGGAACACGAGCTGTTAGGTGGTGTGAAGATGAAATTATGGATTGGATTCAAGCCGGTTGTCCCCCTCGGAACCGGTGGAAGAATCGCAATAATGTAATTTAACCTTAAGTAATACAGGAGAATACGTCATGAAAAACAAAAATAAAGACCCCCCTGGTCGGGGGACAAGACAGAGCAGCCTCATAAAAGTAATCATAACATATTTTATAATCATAAGATAAGCATGGAGTAAAACAATGGAGAACAGGATTTTCAAGACGGAAGAGTTGAGAACTAACTTATTATTTTATTTGGAGATAAGCAAGCTATGGAACGTGCAAAAAGAAAAACCCCCGAACCTTCTTGCCCGGAGGCTCGGGAGAATGAAAGATCTGGCAGTAATAATACTATATATGATACCACAAAGTCGGGTGCATGTCAAATGTTGGAGGAGGCGTTTTACGATAAACTGCACGAAAGTGCTATTGAGGAGCGGCTGTCGGCTATTCATCTCGAAGACCTGCGCTCCTCTGGGCTCAACGACGAAACCATTCTGAATGCACAGTTCGTTACAGTGCCTGCGGACGCCGCAGAAAATTATCTCGGCTTTGATCCCCACTCGCCGTGCCTCGTCTTTCCCTATCCAAGACTTCGCGGGGATCCTTTCTACCGATTCAAACCCGAACGCCCGCTTGTCTATGGTAGTGGGGATGTGCGGAAGTATCTCGGTAAGAAAAATGGTGGCAACCGCTTGTATGTTCCGCCCTACTGTGATTTGAAGGACGTCATTAACAATACTGAGCGTGACCTGATCATCACTGAGGGCGAGAAGAAGGCGCTGAAAGCCTGCCAGGAAGGCTACACCGCCGTTGCCTTTGCCGGGGTGTGGAATTGGAGAGAAAAATCGGACTCCGGAACAGGCCAAAGCGAGGTGATACCGGAGATTGACGGATTCCGGTGGGTGAATCGGACAGTGTATATTGTGTTCGACTCCGATGCCGCCGAGAATGAGAGTGTTCAAGGGGCTGAAGCGGCATTGGCCAAAGAACTGTACAGGCGAGGTGCCCGGGTGTTAATAGCACGGCTCCCTTCTCAGGAGGGCGAAAAAATGGGGTTGGACGATTATCTGGTCCGAAAAGGAGCCGAAGCTTTAAATAAGGTGCTGCAGAATGCAGTGCCACCGCCAGGTATTTTCTTTGATGGTAAGACATTCATCCCTCCACGGCTGGCGAATCACCTGAAACAAAGCTACACATTTTGTTATGGCCTTGACCCAAAGACCGGTGCCGGACGCCTGATGAAATACCAAGGTGGCGTATGGCAACCGGTCATTGACATGGAAATTAGGGCATCATCCCTCCTCGGCGAAGCGTCAAGAAAAAACCG
>PUNP01000240.1 GCA_003551785.1 Candidatus Brocadiaceae bacterium
ACCCCTCTGTTAATTAAAGCCGTGCAACAAGAGGAGAAAAAGCTGGTGAGCATGATGCTGGAGGCTGGGGCCGATGTCGAAACCGCTGATAAAAACGGTAACACGGCGCTTCATTTAGCAGCCCAAAGGGGAGCTCAAGAGCTCGTTGAGTGGCTTCTGGCTGCCGAGGCATCCCCCGATATTACAAATGAGGACGGCTTCCAACCCCTTTCGCTTGCCGTTGTCAACAAACATATTGAAATTGCAATATACCTGATAGAGCATGGTGCAAATCCTAATATTATTATTGAAGAAAAACCGTTGTTAATGAAGGCGGTAAGTGAAAGTGAATTCGATCTGGTTGAGGCTATTGTGACCAACGATGGAGATGTCAACGCCACGGATGTTATCGGTAACACAGTGCTTCATTTAGTTGTAGAAAGCGGAAATCTTGAACTAACGCGGAAGTTTGTAGAAGCCGGCGCCAAGTTTGATAAAACAAATGCCCGTGGGGAATCACCGCTTAGCGTCGCAATCACACAAGAAACATATTTGATAGCAGAGTACCTGCTAAAAAAAGGTGCGAATCCAAATGTCAAATCATCGACAGGGCGTCCTATGATTGTCGAGGCAATTTGTGTGGGCCGGATTGATATCGTACGGCAACTGATTGATTCCGGCGCCAAACTAAACGTCGTCGACAAATATGAAAGGACTCTCCTTCATCATGCTGTAAATAGACGTGATAAAGAATTGGTAAAAATATTGATCAATCATGGAGTGAATGTTGCTGCTAAAGACGCCGAGGGGCTCACTGCGCTGGTTGACGCTGTAAAAGACGGCAACGAAAAAATGATCGATTCGCTGTTAGAAGCTGGCAGTGATCCACTTATTGAAGTTGCCGGTGCGCCGCTCACGTTTTTGGCCTTATCCGGCGGTCACACTCGAATTGTGCAAACTTTGCTTGATGCTGGAGTGGATATTGAAGCTAGAAACGGGAACGGTGAAACTTTATTGCATCTCTCAGCATCAAAAGGCGACGAAATGCTGGTCAAGTTTCTGCTTGAACGCAATGCCAAGGTTGATCAACGACAGCACGGCGAACGTCGCATGACTCCGTTACACGTTGCCGCCAGTTCCGGACAAGCTGAAATTGCCAGACTATTGATCGAGTATGGGGCGGATGTGGAAGCGGAAACTCCAACTGGTGAGACAGTCCTTGCGCTTTCATATCAGAGCGGTAATTCTATATTACTTAAGCATCTTCTTGAAGCCGGGGCCAGTGCTAACAACGAAAGCGGACAGGCGGCACTTAAAAATGCCATACTTGTTAGACGCCAACAGGGGATTGATTCTGAACTGGTCGCGCTTCTTATTGTCCGTGGAGCGGACATCAGTGTCACGGATGAACATGGTCGTTCATTGCTGGATCTGGCTTTTCGTATGGATGAGAATCTCAAAGACGCTACTCTACCCCGTACCCGCATCTGCTTGACCAATGGAGCAAAGCCCTCGGTGGAGTTAACCAAAGTTCTCATCAAATACGCTGCGAATATCATGAATACGGAATTTGAGATTGAAAAACGGATGGAAATATTCGAAAGCATTGATCGCAACCTCGCTGAACAGGGGAGAGAGTTCTCCCCATTTTATATGGCCATTAACCAGGCAGTTGCCAATCGATTGTATACGAAAGGATTTAAGGTTCAGATGCTGACGTTGGAATTAATCGAGAGATGGGTTGATCTTGGTTTTTCGATAAATGTTGGTGATTTTTCAAGGCCGGCATTAGATGATCATTTGGTCTTTTATAACGCCTTCCGTGAAATTTCAATAATGTATGGATATGCGGATCGGTATCTTTGGCTCGGATGGCCGGAAGATCAACGCAACGAACTCGCTGAGCAATGGCAGAAAACATTAACAAAGGTTGTTAATGCCGCTGGAGTTAGCGAAAGAGCAAAAAAATATTGGGAAATGACCTCTGGGAAACAAGAGGAAAAGCTTGGGCTTAATAAGATAATAGCTAATGCACCCGTTCCAAAGTAGCCTCGTCACACCGCAACTTGCCTAATTATTCCAAGTTGATAATAAAAAATGGTAATGAAGTAATTAACTATCCCACCCCAAAACAAATTACATGCAAGAAAAATATGTCGCTGTATCAATCAAACTGTTGATGGCTTTTTATCAGGGTGGATTTGGGTTTTTCCTGACGAGCTTCAGCGTTAGTTAATCCATACGCTTTCTTTACTTCTTTACCGATTTGCTGATTTACGGAATCCAAGCCATTTGCTTCGATTTCTCGAAGGTATTTGTGCATTAACTCTCTATCTTTCTGGATGATCAAGAAAATTTCATCGGTGATCCGTTTATTCAAGTTAGCAACGGCCTGATCAGCTATTTGTTTAACACTCATATTTGCCTCCTTAATAAGTAACGATTTTCGAATCCCACTGTTGGAATATGAAAGGTACCTCAGGACATCTTGCCTTTTAAGTTTAATGTACTCGCGTCGTTATTTTAACTTAATTTTTATACTTGTGCAAAGAATGAGATAACTTCCTGTTTTCACGACCACTTCCGGTATAAGTGCGTCCCTAAGGGCGTATAAGATTCACATCGACAGAGCAACTCAACTCGTAAAAGTGTACGCCGATCTAACTCGTAATGGTGTACGCTTTTTGATATTAAAGCGATCTTATCCAAATGCACTTACCCTTATAATACAAGTCCAGAAAAAACCAAAACATTTATATACCTGCGTCACCTCTATATTGCAAGAAGGATTTCCACATAGCCGCTCTTATCAGGGCACCGCGACCGCACAAACATAAGGTCCTTCAGCCCAACAGAGCCTGCGAAAACGGACAACGCTCCTGACATGCCTCTTCTGAGGCAGAGAGCCTGTTCCGCCCGGAATTGCCCTTTTCCGGCTTTTTACGCCAAAAGCGAATGCATTTTGACTTAGCCGCATCTCTGCTATTTTGCCCGGCAGTGCCT
>PUNP01001025.1 GCA_003551785.1 Candidatus Brocadiaceae bacterium
CCGTACAGCACGATGGCAGTCAGCACGAACAGCCCGACGTAGACGGCGGTCGTGAGTTGGCCGCGTCGGCCGATGCGGGCGCGCAGTTCGCCGTTTGTCTTGACGCCAAGGAACGCCGCTCCGAGCACGACCGTGAGCGCGACGACGGTAACGCCGATCACGAACGGGCCGACGGCGAGTGCCGAGGGGGTGCCGAGAACCCAGCTCGCGACGAAAACGCCGAGCAGGAACGGTGAGGTGACGCTTCCGACGACGAAGCAGGTGTCCCAGAACCGAACCCACGGCTCGTCATCGCGTTCTTCCCTGAGTTTCGAGCCGAGTCCCCGCAGTGACAGCGCGAACAGGATCGCGAACACCAGCAGGTAGTGACGCGACAGCAGATTGGCGTACACCACCGGAAAGCCCGCGAACAGTACCGTCCCGAACAGGACGAGCCACACCTCGTTGGCCTTCCAGACCGGGCCGAACGCCGCGAGCATCGTCTGCCGTTCGGACTCGTCTGCCTCGGCGTACAGGATACCCAGGCCGAAATCGAAGCCGTCGAGCAACAGATAGACCCCCAGCGAGACGACCACGAGCCCGAACCAGATCTCGGGCAGCGACTCGAGCAGGTACGCCGAGTCCGAGAGGAGCCTAGTCATCGGCAGTCACCCCCGGTGCGTCGGGGCGGTCGTCCTCCTCGATGCCGACCTCGTGTCGCTCGGCCTCCTCGTCTACGAGGCGCTTGAAGACGTAGAGGAAGACGCCGAACAGCAGGATATACCCGATCACGAACGCGACCAGCGTCAGGGTCGCCTCGGTGGAGGTCAGCGGCGGCGAGACGCCCTCGGCGGTCGTCAGGACGTCCTGGATGATCCAGGGCTGACGGCCGATCTCGGCGACGTACCAGCCGGTGATCAGCGCGACGAACCCGAGCGGCGCAGAGACCATCAGGACTTTGAGCAGCCGCTCGTCGTCGGCGAGTCCGCCCCTCCAGAGGCGGTAGGTTCCCCAGGCGCCGAGCGCGATGAACCAGAAGCCGAGCCCGACCATGATCCGGAACGACCAGAACACCCACGCCACGGGTGGATTCTCATACTCGAAGTCATTTAATCCGGTTATCTCGTATGATGGGTCACCGTGGCTTGCGAGGAACGAGGCCAGATACGGGATACTGATGGTATAGAGGTTATCTGCCCGGGGGTCAGTGAACGATTCGAGTTCTGTTGGAATCGCAATAATGTGTAAGTCAGCAGAACCGGTTTCGTAATGTGCTTCCATCGCGGCGAATTTCTGGGGCTGTGTCTCTTCGACGTGGCCTGCATACAGGTCACCGTGAATGGCCTGGAACATCGATGTGATCAGAAGGACGACGACGGCCACCCGAAGCGCCGTGTTCCAGACTTCGCTGTCGCGGTTCTTCCAGACGAAGTACGCCGCGACGCCTGCGATCAGCAGCGTCACGGAGATGATCGCGGCGTTTTGCATGTGGACGTACATCCACGGGAATCGGGGGTTGAAAAACGCCGCAACGGGGTCGACGAGCTGGGCGATCGGGACACCGCCTTCCATCACGACCTCGTGGCCGCGGGGCGTCTGCATCCAGGAGTTGACGACGAGGATCCAGAACGCAGAGAGCCACGCTCCCAGCGCGACCATCACCGACGAGAGCGCGTAGAACCAGTCGGACACCCGCTCACGACCGAACAGTAACACGCCGAGGAAGACGGCCTCGAGCATAAACGCCATCTTCGCCTCGAACGAGAGCGGCCCGCCGATCAGTTCGCCGGCGGTTTCCGAAAAGGCCGCGAAGTTCGTCCCGAACATAAAGCCCATCGGGATGCCGGTGACGGTTCCCATGACGAACCCGATTGCGAACAGTTTGGTCCAGAACTTCCTGAGTCGGGCGTATCGTTCTTTCCCCGTCCGAACCTCCTGGACGGTGAAGTAGACGAGAAACGGTGCGAGTCCGACGGAGAGGGCCGCGAACACGATGTGAATCGTGATCGCCCAGCCGAACTGGGCTCGGCTCGCCAGCTCCGGCGAGAGAAACGACAGCCACGGCCCGACTTCGAGCAGTGCCGTCGTGAGTGTTGGGTCGGTCATCAGTCGGCTTGCGTACATGTCGTGCTCACCAGTGAGTCGCAGTTAGGGACGGCCAGGGGGTAAACTCGTGTTCGGCTATAGCCAAGTTTTCACCATCGAACCAGAGCCTTTATCGCCGTTTAGCGATACAGTTCGAGTGCTAAACCAGAGTGTAGTGGACGAACGGCCAATTATACTGGTGGAAGAATCGTCCGGGTTTGGGGTCGGCCGCTCAGACGAGGGGTGCGTCCTCGAGTTCGGCGTGTCGCTCGAGGTAGCGTTTGACGAGTTGCGATTCGGCCATGCGGAGCCGGTAAGAAAGCGTCGACTCCGGAACGTCGAGTTCGGCCGCGAGTTCGCCAATCGTGACCTCTCGGGGGCGTTCGTAGTACCCCCTTGCGGCCGCTTCGGCGATCGCCTGTTGCTGTGTACCAGTCAGATCCGAGCCGACGAAGTCGTCGCCGTGCCACGTCGTCGCCTCGCCGATGTGGCCCAGTTCGACGTCGATTCCCGCAGTGCAGGTCTCCTCGACGAGTTCGAACAGGTCGCCGACGCACTCGTCGGATCGCAACAGTACGCGCCACTGTTCTCGTCCCACATGTGCGTTACACTCACAGATCGTCCCCGTCCCCGACGCAGCCGCAATCGCCGAGTCGATCGACGGACAGTCGTCGAGTTCGTCGACGTACACGCAACACAGCCGTCGCCGCGGCGTACACTCGAGCGGGTACACCGTGCTCGTGACTCGACAGGGTTCGGCGCCGATCGATCGCGGACGGAACTCGCGGTTCTCGAGAACCATCTGGAGCCGATCGGTGGCTTCCGGTGGGCCAGTGAGCCGAACGAGCTGGACGGCCGACGTCGGCCCGAGTGTGACGGAAATCTTCGAGGCCTGAAGCGTCGGATGTTCGTGGA
>PUNP01000565.1 GCA_003551785.1 Candidatus Brocadiaceae bacterium
ATAGGCATCGGCCAGTTCCTGTAATTTCCCGGTGCTCTGCGGCGGGTTGCCGTAGCCAAAATTAATAGCGCCTATCACATTTCCGTTCGCAAAAATAGGTGTTCCGTGGAGCCGTATCCCGCCGGCACACTCGATATCGACGGGTTCGCCGCTCCGCATGGCCTGTTTTGAGCATTTCTCCCAGCACGATTCGTGGCAGATCCACTGCCCGGAAGCGAGAGCTTCGGCGTTATCGGGGGTATTGCAAAGTTTCCGTGAGGCATGATCCATCATTCGGCACCATCCGGAGGCGAATATCCCGTAGGCATAATCGCCGCTGGCCTCGTAAATTGCTGAGGACGTTCCCAGCAGGTCCAGGTATTCAGAAGCGATGCTATGGAGCATCTCTTTACCGACGGAATGTAAAATAAGACCGTCTTTATTGAATTCCGTCAGATCGCCATAATCCATTTCTTTTCCATGCAGGCTTTCGTCAGCGGGCTGGAAAGGTTGGGACAGCATCCATTCGATTTGTCTGAGTTTTCTTTCCAGCCTCCTGTGTTCGGTGATGTCGGTGGAAACACCAGCCAGAGCAACCCGGTTACCATGTTCGTCCAGTACCAACTGGGTGCGGCAATCCATGACAAGCTCTTTGTCATCGGCGGTTCGGTTAATAACTTCGCCCCGCCACCTTCCATTTTTCAGAGTACCTTCAACGATCTCTTGTTGAGAGATACTCTTATCCGGGTTTTCTCCAAATTTTAGAACGGAATTGCCGATCAGTTCGTCACGCTGGTACCCGAGAGCATGACATTCGGCGTCGTTAGCGTAAGTGATAATACCGTCAAGGTCTGTCACCGTTACGCGATCTTCGATTTGGTCGAGTACAAACGATTGAAGGCGCATCTGTTCCCGCAGCCGGTATTGCTCGGTTACATCGCGGAACACGAGCACCGCTCCGGTGACATTACCGGCGTCGTCCCTGATGGGCGCACAGGAATCGGCGATCTGGCGTTCGGTGCCATCCCGGGCGATGATCAGCGTGTGATTGGCGAGGCCGACAACAGTCCCTTCTTGCAGAGCACATTTCATCGGGTTTTCGGCCGGTTCGCGGGTATGGGCGTTGACAATCCGAAAAATACTTTCCAGGGTCTTTCCATAGGCCTCCTCGTGGTTCCACCCGGTAATTCTTTCGGCCTCCGGGTTCAGGCGAGTGACATTGCCCTCCCGGTCGCAGGTGATTACGCCGTCGCCGATCGAGTTGAGCGTGGCCGTGAGATGCGCATTGCTCTTCTGCAGTCTCTCCTTATTCTTTTTCTCACGCTCAAGATTCTCCAGCCAATGTTCGATTTCGTTTTTTTCTTTTTTATGATTGAGATAATGTTCCGGCTCAATATAATAAAAATTACGGTGAATTTGTCCTTTTCTGATCAGCAGAGGGTGGGTCAGTATTACTTCTTTGAGTGTGTCGGGAGTAAATGATGACATGTCATACTGACAGACGACCGAACAGGGGTACTCAGAGAAGAAATTACTGTTGATTTCGGCCTCGTATTTCCGAACCCCCTCGGCACCGCTGTAGTGGTGCAGTGTCCAGTTCATCTCGTCTGTCACCCGCAGTGCGGGATATCCCTCGCTGAGCGCTTTTTCCGTCTCGGATTGTAAAAATGCGATCATCGATTCAGGGGCAGGCGAGGCGCTGTGGCTATAGACATCCCTTTCATGAATGATGCGGAGCTGCCTTTTGCTTTCGTATTGATCAACGTCTATGCCGGCTTTCTTGAGGGATTTTTTTACGTCTTTAACGGTACGGATGCCGACAACGTAGATGCATCTTTCGTTTCGCTCCAGCCCGGAAAGGATGTACGGCACGATTGTTTCCACCCATTCTTCCCTGCTCTCGTAGATGAGGCAGAGGTGATCGTGGGGGGCAATGTTGCTGAGCGCATCAGGATGTGAACGGGCATATCCGTCGTGAGGTTTTATCGTCGTCATTTCTTTATTCCTCCGCCTTTTTATACCTGACAGCAGTTTTCAATATCTTAATAGAAAGATGTGTGCGGAAGCAGGTTCCATTATTTTTTTCAACTTTCCCCTTTCCATCCGTAATGTTTCACCTGAAGCGAGGTTTATTACCTGTTGTGCTCCCGGGACTTCTAATTCCGCTTCAATACTTGTATCTTTCGTATTCAATACAAGCATATAGCTTTTGCCGTCGATCCCACTGACAACGGCGCCGCGCAGTCCTTGCCGCCTGATAACATGTCCTTGAGGAGCACAAGAAGCCGCTGCTGCATCATTCTGTCTTTCATTGACACGTAGAGAGAAGGCCGTATCGATAATGTTTTCCCCGGGGTCATAGGAGCGTAGTTCGGTATGGCATGTATTGCATATTTCATCGGCGTGTAAGGAACCGACATCAAAAGGCTTGTCCCTTAAAAAGATTTGGCGATGGCCGGGTCGGTAAATTTTCAGATTCACGTTATCCAAATCTTTCAGCGTCAGGCATCCGTCTACAGTGATCCACGGTGAGTCAAGTTCAATTATTTCTTTCCTGTCAGATGGCCCTTTGAGCACGATTTCGCCATTTTCCCCTCGATAGTACCTCGTTCCGTTGTTAAAAATATCGTTAGGCATTAATAAATTTATTCCTTTTACCGAGCGAATAAAGGCTCTGTTAATTGCCGTGGCATATTGTATACACACAACTGTGGCATCATCAGGCAGGGCGGCGAAGGCTATAATTTGCGTTGCGACGTATCTGTCTGATACCCCTTCGGCAAGTTGACGCTCGGTAAATATTTTGGATCCGCCATAGTTGATGAATCCGCCATCGAACATGTCATGTCCGTGAGATATTACATGTGCTCTGTTGCGTTCTCCCATACCCAGAATAGCTGCGGAAAGGTTGCACCGCCATTCACCCATATCGCTGCGGTCGACGGGAAGGCATGTGCCCTGCGGTGGTTCGGAGGCGCGCCAGGTCCAGGAGGCCATA
>PUNP01001006.1 GCA_003551785.1 Candidatus Brocadiaceae bacterium
AACACATATCCATTGACGTTCGAGTCGTTCGGCTACCTCACCGGTCGCACAGCTCCCAGCAAAAGGATCCAGGACCATATCACCGGGGTCGGTCAGCATTCGAATAAAATACTCGGGCAACTCGGATGGGAAACGGGCGGGATGCGGTTTTATACCGTTTTTGGAACAGTATTTTTGAGATAATGACTGTTGCTCTCTGTATTAGCGATTGCAATGAGGTTGGGCGGGATGGCACAGCGCTGTTATTGTTGGAAAAGTTGTCACTAATATCGTGACTGGAAGGGCGTTTCACAGGAGTACAAAGGAAAGGAGAACGTCCTATAAATCAATTCCCACGTCTTGAAATAGCTTTTTGAGCAGCTTCTCCACTTGCAGTTTTTGAGCCCAGCTTTTTAAATAATTACTGTCGATTGATCCCTGGATTGCCAGGATGCCCATAACATCTCGGAGTTGCTGTTTGGAGGCGCCACCGCCCCTAAGATACCATATCAGTTTGTTGAGAATGACATCTTCAGGTGAGGCAAGGTAAAATTTGGAATCTTTTTGCTCTTCATCCAGGGTGTCTTTCCGCCTCCGGTTGAAAGTTTCCTTTGCAAAGGATGTATTTGGGGGGATGAAAACATCGATTTTAAGCATTGTTTCCAGATGGATGATGTTGAAAGATGAATTGTGTTCGATGGCTTCCAAAATCATCTTGGCGTCGATGTAATACATCACTTCAAGTTTGGTGACAAACGGTCTGACATGCTTTATTGTCAGTTCGGAAACAATATCAACATCCATTGTAGAGCGGGGCAATCCGTATGCAGAACTTGCGACCGAGCCTCCGATATAATAAGGAACACCGAGTTTTTCAAAAGCATTGGTAACCGGCTCTGTCGCTCTAATGATATCGGGATTTTTCATTGTTGTTTTTCTGCCAGGTATTTGCGGAGTCTTTTGGCCAGTGCTTCTCCATAATGATAAGATATGAAAGTTAAATTGAGCTCATCTTCACCCAAGTTGGGATTGGCGCGTCTGATCGCACGGCGTGAAAGTTGTATCGTGCTTTCGGATAGCGAACGCACCCGAGAAATCCTTTGCGCTGTACTCGCACCTCGAATTAAATCTATAAATACATTTTCTGATTCAGGTTGCGTATCTTGATAGTGTACTGTCATTTTTACCTCCTGCCGGCAATTAACTCCCAATTCATAAAGAGATAAGTGAACTATATCTATTAAGTAAGTATAAAGAAAAAAAACACTCCAGTCAAAAACCTATGTGAATGTTCGCCATAATTGATCCGGAGTGCCGAAATAGCTTGCAGTTGACATGCAGAAACGGATCGGATAGTTTAGTGGGAGGAATGAAGTATTTCACATTTTCAGAAAATGTAATCATGCGCTTTTTAGATTCTCACTACCCAGGAGAACATGTCATACGATGATGGAATTTGCCCGGAAGCTTATCCAGTGGTATGAAGAGCAAAAGAGAAACCTGCCGTGGCGGGGCGATACCAGCCCCTACAGTGTGTGGGTGTCGGAAGTTATGCTGCAGCAAACCACCGTGCCGACCGTAAAGGGGCGGTTTGAGCGGTGGATGGAACGGTTCCCCGATCTACAAACTCTGGCGGAAGCCTCAGAGCGGGACGTTTTGACCGAGTGGGAGGGCCTGGGGTATTACCAGCGCGCCACCCGTCTGCATGAAGCGGCCCGCGCCATCGTGAAGAAGCATGAAGGACGGATACCGTCGGATGAAAAATCATTGCTCAAATTGCCGGGGATCGGCCCCTATATCGCTTCAGCGATCCGCAGCCTGGCGTTCGATGCCCATGTCGCTGTCGTCGAAGCGAACGTCTGCAGGGTTTTTATGCGCCTGTTGGCCATTGACGGCCGGCCGGGTGAATCAGCCGTGCGCCGGCAGGTCGAGGTGGTCGCCCATGATATCCTCCCTGACGGTGATTCTTCCCGTTTCAACCAGGCACTCATGGATTTCGGAAGCCTTGTCTGCCGTCCGCGTGCCCCTCAGTGCGAACGCTGCTTCGCCCATTCTGTTTGCAAAGCCTATGAACTTGGTGTGCAGAACGAAATACCGAGGAAACGCCGGAAAAATATCGAAGAAATTCATACGGCCGTCGCGGTCTTCACGAGCCACTCAACCGTTTACCTCCAGCAGCGTCCCCGGGGTGGGCTGTTCGGCGGCATGTGGGAATTCCCCGGCGGGAAGGTTGAGGAGGGCGAAAGTCCGTCTGAAGCCGTCGTGCGGGAGGTGAAAGAAGAACTCGGGGTAGCGTGTCGCGTAACGGAGGGAATTACGTCCTTCGTCCATTTCTATACCCGCTTCAAGGTTAATCTGCATGCCTTTTTATGCGCGGCCGCTCAGGAACTGCCCTGTGATGACAAACATCGCTGGGTTGAATGGCGAGATGCCGGCGACTACCCCATGCCGCTGGCAAGCAGGAAACTGGTTCGGATAATGAGGCATTTTTACTTGGACATTGGATATTGATCACTGGATATTGGATATTTATCCGTAGTCTCTTTCAACTATCTTCACCTCTTCCCCTGACAGGCCATAGAGCCGATAGACGATCTGATCGATCAGCCAGTCGGTGGAGCGGATGATTTGCGGATCGTAACGTCCGGTCTGCGGATCACGGCCGGGATACCACTCGTCGGAGCCTATGCGTTGGAGGAGTTCCTTCAATCGCTCCAGATCGTCGGCAGCGGTTTCCCGAACCTCATCCAGCAGTTCAGGATCGGCGCCGCGCAGTGCGGCCAGCCATTTGAAGCGATCAAAGCCGAGGCGCGGCAGATCGTCGAACCTGTAGCTGTGGGCATCCTCTTCATACAGTGCGTTCAACGAACGGCCGAAAGCGCGCTCCGCCTGGTCGGCGTAAGTGACGTTTTGTTTCTGTTTTTTGGTGCGGGTTGTTGAGGCCCGCGCCTTTTCCACGGCGTTGAGAATGCCTTTGGTGACCGAGAGGCTC
>PUNP01000179.1 GCA_003551785.1 Candidatus Brocadiaceae bacterium
AGATAAACGGCGACGTCGGCGGGCGGAAGTTCTCTGTTCCATATATTTTTAAAATTCAATAGGTTACGGCAAGTATTCTGTAATTCGTCATAGCGCCATCTCGGAACCCCATCGGGGTCCAGGAGACCGTATGAATACATACTTTGACCGGCGGTGGGTGTTCGCCAGCCGGAAAAGCATATAAGTTCAGCCCCCTTGGCAGCGGCCTGATAAGCCCAAAGGCTTAACTGCCCGGGCTTTGGCTGCTGTAAGACACCATAGGCATCATCGGCGGCGACCTCCTGACGCAGTACCCAAAAATGTTTCTTCTTGAGCGAACGGGTCAGGTCAAGTCCTAATGATGTATCAGCCGCTTCCGTATCGGCTCCGGGATAATTTACAACAGAAACAACATCCTGAATTTCCGACATGGAGAAAGAATTTACGTTTTCAAGTGCGGGCAGCGGGCTTGGTTCGTTAAGGGTAAAAATAAAATTCGCGTCGTGACCGGCATACTCTCCAATAATATCTTTTTGTTTTTTAGCAAAAGCACGAGTCCGAGCGGAAACAAAACGTTTATAATCAAGCAGAAGTGAAGGGTGCGCCCTAAAAGGTGTATCACGTGGCACGGGCACTTCATGCCAATCTACGAATTTTTGGCTCCAGAATGCAGTACCCCAAATTTTATTCAACCGGTCGATAGTCCCGTAGCGTCTTTTAAGCCAGCGCCGGAATGCCTGTTCGCATTCATCACAATAACAGATACCTGATTCGACCGCGGAGAGTTCGCTGTCGATTTGCCAGGCATATACGGCTTGATTATCCCCAAAAATTCGAGCGAGTTCGGTAACTATTCGCCTGACATATTTGAGATAGGCGGGGTGATTTATACAGATATGAGATTTTGAACCATAATACCAACGGCGACCATCACTGCGCTCGGGCAGTATACTTTTATGACGATTAAAAAGCCATGGTGGGGGGCCGGCGGTAGGAGTACACATGATGACTTTCAGCCCCTGGACGGCGAGTATATCCACAGCTTCTACAAGCCAATCGGTTTCCATACGTTCGCGTCTCGGTTCAAGCGAGGCCCAAGAGAATTCGCCGACTTTCACGACATCAATTCCGAATTGAACCATGCTGCGGGCGTCAGCTTCCCATTGGTCACGGGGCCAAAGTTCCGGATGATAAGCTACACCTATTTTCATTGCCGTATCCTCGATTTGCTTGCGTTTTACCACTTTATTTCGTCTAATTATAGACGTTTTGTCAAAAATTTCAAGTGAACCGCAGATCATCATCCTTTTCACTGCATTTTGCTATATTAATAACATCCGCTATAATATAATAAGGGCAGGTGTGCAGTAAACTCCGAAGCATCTGCAACTTGCTCTTTGCAGAGATGATCAGACACGTTCTACATTAACTGTAAATATTCACTGGGGACTTATCATTCACTTAAGGTTTGTTGAACAGAAAAACCTATTTTGAAAGCGTAAACTTCAACTACACTATTTTACTGAATTTCATGCTCAGCAACAACAATAATCATGATACTCCGGATGCTCATATAGGCGGACGGCAGGTGCTGACTGTCAGTGAAATCACCAGGCAAATCAAAGGGGTGTTAAACAGCAGTTTCTCGAATATATGCGTACAGGGTGAAATTTCGCAGTTCACCTGCGCGGCTTCCGGACATATTTATTTGACAATTAAGGATGAGGGAGCGGTGCTGAAAGGCATTATTTGGCGCTCAACTGCATCGCGAATGCCTTTCGATTTAGAGGAAGGATTGGAAGTCATCGCTACGGGTGAAATTGACGTTTATCCGCCGAGAGGCGCTTATCAGTTTATTATGCGTGAAATTCACCCCTGCGGACTCGGTTCGCTCCAACTGGCTTTTAAGCAGTTAGTGGAGAAATTACGGAAAGAAGGGCTTTTCGACTCCAGACATAAGAAACCGCTGCCGCCGTTTCCGGAAAAAATCGGGATTATCACAAGCGGTACGGGGGCGGCCGTTCGCGATATGATGCGGATTATTCGGCGAAGGTGGCCTTTAGCTGCACTTTACATCCTGCCAAGACCCGTTCAGGGCAAAGGAGCCGGTCAAAAAATTGCCGAAGCGGTAGAATTGTTAAATCAACAACGCCCCGACCTCGACCTCATTATCCTCGGGCGCGGCGGCGGCAGCCTTGAAGATTTATGGCCGTTCAACGAAGAGTGCCTTGCCCGCGCCATCTTCAAAAGCCAATTACCGATAGTCAGCGCCGTTGGGCATGAAGTCGACATATCAGTTTCCGACCTGGTTGCTGACCTGCGCGCTGCAACGCCCTCAGAGGCCGGCGAGAACACCGTACCCAATAAAACGGATATGGAAACTGAATTGCTTCACCTTGTTAAAAGACTTGGCCAGGCGCTATTTGGGCAGGTTGAGAGCGGCAAACGGAAGCTTGATGATATGATAAACCGCCACGTAATGAGGCATCCTGAATCACTCGTGCAGGATAAAGCGCAATTAGCTGATGAACTGCTGCAGAAGATGGATGCAGGCATTAAAAAAAATATCGATAATAACCGTCAAAAAACAGAGTCGCTCAAAGGACGGCTCGAAGCCCTTAGTCCCAAAAAAGTGCTTTTCAGAGGATACAGCATCACGTTAGGGCCGGACGGAAAAGCGCTTACGAGTGCTGAAAAAGTTCAACAGGGGGATATAATTGACACATTCCTCAAAGATGGGAAGTTAAAATCTAATGTTACAGGGATAGATAACTGAATGTTTATTACTAAAAAAATTAAGATGTTTCCCATACTAATATTAATGTCAACAATTCTGTTGTGCCAGGCAAGCGACCTCTATGCTTTTTCGATCGCTGAAGAACATGAAATTGGGCCGGCGGCGGTTGTGAGAAATGGAGATACATATATCGAAGACAAGGTTAACGATTACACTGTACTGATCCCCGCACCGTATTGGAACTATCAGACA
>PUNP01000661.1 GCA_003551785.1 Candidatus Brocadiaceae bacterium
CCCGGTGGTGTGCTGGAAAACGCTATCAGCCTGGTAGGATATGAGCATATTTCCTTAATGATGTATGACGCCCCCGAACTATTGGATGATATCTTTGAGGCTATCGGCTCCGTGCTGGTGCGGCATTACGAGATAATTTCCGCTTACCCCTCCGTAGGGGCATGTATTGGGAATGACGACTGGGGGTTCAAAACCCAGACTGTCCTGCCCCCGTCGGCTATGCGGCGTTACGTTATTCCCTGGCACAAAAAGATCGTTGATGCCGTGCATGCGGCCGGTAAACCCGTTATCTTGCATTCCTGCGGAAAATTAGATGAAGTATATGAGGACATCATCGAAGTTGTTGGGTATGATGCCAAGCATTCATATGAGGATTCTATCCAGCCGGTTGAAGAGGCTTACGAAATGCTGCACAAGAGAATCGCCGTCCTGGGCGGAATCGATGTGGATTACGTATGCAGAAAAACCCCCGGGGAAATATATGAGCGCAGCAAGGCTATGGTCGAAAGAACCGCCGGTCGGGGGGCATATGCGTTAGGTACCGGAAACAGCGTCCCGGAGTACGTCCCGGATGAACATTATTTTGCGATGACGGCTGCTGTGCTGGATCAGCGTTGAAGCAACTATATTATATGTTCTTTGCTGTTGGAACATAAGTCTCCACATTTTCCCATGGCACTTGCAAATCGAGTTCATGATACAAAATAATGGAAAAACGAATAAATTTACCGAACTCTCTCACCTTATAGAGGATGCAGAGCATGTTTGGATATTTATACATGACGGCCCCGATCCCGATTGTATGGCCGCCTCGATGGGGCTGCAGCAACTATTAAAAACGGCATTGGGCTGCCAATCGATAATTGTCGGCGGGGGATACGTGCAGAGACCCGATAATCGTGCTATGATGGAGATGCTTAATATTGAAATCATCCCCCCCAAAAAAGCAATTATTCCCCCCGGTGCTCCGGTAATAACTGTTGATACCCAGCCTGAGTTCACGAATAACTCCTTGCCATCTGGTGCCCGCGTCGTCGGGGTAATCGACCATCACCTTTCTGATTCCGAATGTCGGGCGCCTTTTCTCGATCTGAGACCGGAATTCGGGGCCGCTGCAAGTATTGTCGCCCAGTATTTCCGTGAATCGGAAATTGATATGCACAGGCGTACTGCCACAGCGCTTGCTTTCGGTATAGCCTCCGAAACCCGCGATATGGAGCGTGTGAAACGCCAGATCGAGGTCGAGCTTTATACCTGGGTATTATCGTTGGCCGACCATCCGATACTGGGCCGTTTGCGCAATCCTAAAATTGAACGTGATTACGTGTGTACGCTATCGCACGCACTCAATACCGCTTATCTATATTCTTCCGAGTGCCTGGTATGTCACATGCCGCAGCTTCCCCATGACAGGTGTGCTTTGAACGATCCACGGCGGCTCTTCGATATGGCCAGTGTCTTCGCAAGGTATCCCGGATGTACGTTTGAGATTTTGAATGCGGCGGAGCTCAGTTCGCTGGATATAGTGCAGATGGCGCGCATTTATCCCAATGTCCTGCCGGGCGGGCTTTGGTGGTTCGCTTTCCGTGGCAGCGTGTACCGAAATAATTTCCAGTACAGGCTGGAAGCACTTCCCGCCTGTAAATCGACCATCATAGCAACCGATGCACGTTGCATTGAGTGGGCTTACATTAAAACACGGTTTGTAAAACATATTCTCGGACAGTTTCTGTGGGATCAGATTGAGCAGGGACTTGCAGACCATGAAACGGCCATTTATGCCGCCCGTTGCTGGCTGCACGATACAACTGCTGATTATTATATGAGGATAACATGACTATTGACTGGGATAATGGAATATGGACAAAGGCTGCCGGTAAGTGTGCAGGACCGCGTCAAAAGATTGTTATCGCCGGAGACTGGGCGCCGATCCGCAGATATGAAAACATAACAGGAGAATAACCCGATGAAAAAATTAGTTCCAGAATTCTGGAAATCGACGAACAGTGAAGTGGATCGTTATATGACAGGTCATGTGGTAAAAGGACAGAATACTTGCCTTTGCACTTCGGCTGGGAATCGACCGGTATGGTCGGTAACTTATGGGCCAACCGCAAGAGGAAAAGGGAGCACTAATTTCTCGGCCGGGAGCGGAAGTGGGAATTTATCCAGTTTTTATGGCGACAAGGAGTCGGATGCTCCGGTTATTCTGATCGTGGGGTGCACCCACGGGGCGGAGATGGAGGGGACAATGGGGTTGTTGAATCTGCTTCATCTCCTAGAGACCGGCCATAATCTGGAAGGAGAGCGGCATCCGGATCTAAAAAGACTGAGCGGTAAGACGCGTCTTGTGCTGGTTCCGATGCTCAATCCGGATGGGCGGGCACGGATCACGCCCGACAGTTTGGTGGGAGAGGAATGCCGTGATATGTTCCGATACTGGGCACAGGGCCGGTGGAAGAACGGGGAACTGATCGGGTATCCGCAATGCAAACGATATCAGCCGCTGCCGCTGGAGGAAGTGGATTTTCTGGGAGGCTACCCCAATGATGACGGCATTAACCTCATGCATGATGTGGCGCTCTCCGGCCCGCGTTCGGCCGAAGTGCGTTCCCTGTTCCGTCTTGTGGAGTCGGAACGCCCCGACTGCGTCCTTCTGCTGCATTCCCACGAGACCGGGCCATGCATACTTTCTTCGGATCCCCTGCTTCCCGCTCTCCATCAGGATATGCAGCAATCCATAATTGAGAGGGTCTACAACAGTCTCAACGAACGTGAGCTGCGACCTGAGCCGGGCTCTCTGAATCCCGGGAAGAGAAAACCCCTGTTCAATATGGCTACGGCGATCTATGCGACTGCGGGATCCCTGCCGCTGGTCTTTGAAGGCCCCCATGGTTTGGGGACGTGTCCGTTTACCCATAAAGAGATTCTTGATATCTATCTGACAACATTTGAGACTGTCCTGA
>PUNP01000801.1 GCA_003551785.1 Candidatus Brocadiaceae bacterium
CCGGAAACGGCAATTGAAATCATCTATCCGGATGGTCAGGATTACGCCAGCACCTGCCAGGAAACCACGGCTCAAGTAACCGTTATCAATCCCAACCCGGACCTGCCGGTTCATGAAATCGCCGTGAAACTGCGAATGCCGAACGATTATTATTATGTCGAGGACACACAAGGCGGAAATTACGATAATTCCGGTACCCCGGCCGATTATAATATTGTCACCTGGACCGTTGACGAACTTGCGGCCGATGCGGAATGGACCGCCGAGGTTATCTTCAAAGGCAGTTGCGAAGCGGCCGATCAACAGGACATGACTTTCCTGATCGACTCCTGGCAGCGCTGGGAAGGCGATGAAGATCAGGCGGGTACCAGTGAATCAATCTCCGAACCGATCGATATGCGCCAGCCGAACCTCAGTATGCTGATAGAAGATGCTGATAATCCGGGCGAGACCTCAATCCTCGCCGCGGTCGGCGAGGAAATCGGTATGAACATAAGAATTAGCAACTCCGGCGCTGGCGATGTCCAGGACGGACAGGTTCTCTATTCCCTGGAACTGAAAGCCGGCCTGGAACTGCTTGGGCTGGAGGAGACCGCTCCGAATCCCATTACCTATAATGAAGGCAATGAACCGGGTTTGCAGACATATACATTAGAAGAAGATCCGGAAACCGGCCAAACCACGGTCCAATGGCTTGGCCGCCGGATTGACGGCGGCGAGGACGCGGAATTTCTGGCTGCCGCCCAAGTCGTCGCCTGTGAAGGGCTGACCGCTATAGGCAGACTCGAGTACGGCTGCGCGGACTTCGAAGAGAGCCGGGAATGTCTGGTGGAGAAAGAGGCGGAGTCATCGGTGACCATCGATCTTCAGCAGCCGGAAATTGCCTATACCGTCGATGCCCAGTCGCCGCCTGATTTTGCCGGTCTCAACATCGACTGGTGCGAAGGAAATGATGTGGATCTGGTTATTGAAAATACCGGCGACTGTCCGGCTCACGATATCTCCTTTGCTCTGGAGAATCTCCCGGACTGGGTGGTGCTCGATACCCCTTCGGAAGGATTAGGGGACGGCGAGGGCGCCGTGCTGGAGATGGACGGCAGCACGGCCGTGTTTTCGATTATCAATGGTGACGATATCCTGGGTGACGGCGAAGAGAACGACCTGGAGGCGGGGGCAGAACACAAATTCACTATCCTCTTCGATTTAGCCGAAGGCGCCTGCGAAGGTGATTTGTCTGCCGCCACTGTTACTTATCGGCCCAAATATTTCGACTGCTGCGGCCTGGAATACAGTACGGGAACCGGGGTTCAGACAATGTCCACCACACCCATTCAACCCAGTATAACGGTCAATAAAACCCGCGACCAACAGTTCATCAAAGTCGGCGCCGACACCGTTACCTGGACCATTGCGGTTGAATATAGCCATCCCACCGCGGAAGAGGGCGACGAAGCTTACACTGTGACCGCCGATATTACCGAGATTATTCCCAACGCCTCGAATACTGAAGACGGTTTTGGTGATTTCACCCTGATTGATCAAGATCCTATTTCCCCCGCCGACTACGTGATCTCCGACAGTGAAGAAGGCGCTAACGATAAAATAACCTGGAGCAATGTAACCTTGGAATCGGGTGTAACCTGGACCGCCACTGTCACTCAGAACGCTCCGACCATACCTTGCGCAGGCGGCAATATCTACCCAAACTCGGCGGAAGTTGAAACCCATCCTGATCCGCTGGAAGACTGTCGTGGTTGTGAAATTGCCGGTCCCTACAGTGACACCGCCAGCGTAGTGGTTCACAATGCTGATATCGAAGACGCGATCACGGCCCAGGAGAAGACGATTGACTATGATGTCTTTGCCGGCACTAATGTCAATACTAATCAGGTGAAAACCACCGGGGCGGGTGCCGTCGAGCGCGGCTCGAAGGTGCGGGTAAGTACGGTGTCAAGTTTTTCTGGTTCTGGTCCGGACTCCTGGGAGGACACGGACGGTGACGGAGGTGATATTGAATTCATTGAATTGACCACATCAGACGGTGACCGCGGCCTGCGATTCGCCGCCCCGGATGATACCGGCAATTTGAAAGATGATCTTGAGTTGACGGTTGAATATGACGGGATCGACCGTACTGGTTTGATCGAAGACAATGATGTCACCCTTGGCAACAACGGCGAAATCCGGATCAACCTAAGCGGCCTTAACGATATTGGCGACGGTTCCGGTGAAGCCGACCGGCCGAATGACGGCAAGGATTTAACTGTCGGCATGACCCTGTACGCCCCCGAACAAGCCCAGTCCGGGATTACCTGGTCGCAATTGATCGTTCCGATCGAGGAGGAGCTGGATTGCGATGAATTCAGGGAGGATTACTATGTCGGCGCCAACATAACAACCAATGAACTTAACCTGAACATCTCGCTGACCGGGCCGAGCACTGTTTATAAAACCGAACTTCTGGAAGATATAACCATTGATGTGACCAACAGCACCGACTGGCAGCCCTATGATGTCCGGGTCGAGCTGGACTTGCAAAACGGCTATGATTATATCCCTGGTTCCACCGAGTTTTTAGGTTGGTTTGACGAAGACGGAATCGAGATTAATACATTCGAGCCGACAATTGACAACGGCGTTCTGCGCTGGGATTTCGGCGATCTTGATCCAGCTCGACCGCCGGGCGAGATCAAGGTGAGCTTGCTGAAACTCTGCAATGATGATGATAATCTGAGCGCCGCGGTTGAATACAATACCAATATAACTAATCAGCCCGATGATAGTATTACATCGCGCGGCAAATCTTCAAACGCTTCATACTCGCCGGCTATCCTGACCGCCGGCGAAATGGAAGTGCAGTTGACCCCGGAAATATACTATGCCGCCGACGGCTATCCGCGCTTCCGTTATTACGTCATCAACCGCGGCAACGGCCCGATGCGCAATGTCTGGGTAACTATTGATC
>PUNP01000188.1 GCA_003551785.1 Candidatus Brocadiaceae bacterium
AGCGTTGCAAGAGCGCTCGTCCCCGGAATATTCGCGGCAGGCCGAACTATCCGACTAAGCGCCACAACCTTATATGTCATCAGCTCCGTCGCCGGAACCTGCTCGGTCTCACCGGTCGCCGCACCGCCCAGCCGCGTGTCAGGATGAGCGATGTATGGCCCAACCCCTATCATGTCCAGATCCATCCGGGCAAATGTTAATATGTCACGACCAAGACTCTCATAGCTCTGCCCCGGTATCCCCACCATCACGCCGCTGCCGATCTCATAACCCATCTGGGCACATGCCTCCAGTATCTCTTTTCTGCTGACCCCGCCGCGTCCGCTTGAAGGATGAATCCGCGCATAAAGCTGCTCATCCGTCGTCTCAAGCCGAAGCAGCACACGGTCCGCACCAGCTTCTTTCCATAACCGATAATCCTCAATAGGCCGCTCACCCATACTAAGCGTAACCGCCAGCGCCGTATCAGATTTAATCGTCCGTATTATCTCACCAAGCCACTCCGCCGTTATCCCGTAATCCTCTCCGGCCTGTATAACAACCGTACCATAACCATACTCCGCCGCCTGCTCCACCCCGGAAAGTATTTCATCCCGTGACATCCGATACCGCTGCAGCCCTTTCCGCTCGGCGTTTATACCGCAATATGCGCACCGCCGCACGCAGTAATTCGATATCTCCAGCAACCCGCGCAAATGCACACCATCACCGACATTCTCACGGCGCACCTGGTCCGCCACCTGCCAGAGCCTATCAAGCCGGCTTTCATCTTCGGCCTTCAACCATTCCATAACGGCCGCAAGTTCAGTATTATCAAACAATCTGTCTATCCCTGAAAAATCTGAAAAAATACAAAATGAACAATTCAAAAACGGGTAAATTTGATTATAACATTTCCGCCCCCAATCTTCAGACAAATTTTATCCTCTCAGGGCAACCGCATGAGATATTCCTTAGATAGGTTTTGCTTTTTTGCGTTAAACCCCAAAAGAGTCAGCAGGTCTTTTTGTCATATCCTGCCTTGGTGAATATGAGCTGATAAAATACCGCTGTTCTGTACTGGTACTGCCCTTTAAGACGAGCATACAAGATGAGATAGCACAAAGCTATTTATTTTAACATTCATGCTTTTCTCAAAAACTCCCAATTTTCACACGATTGCCTTGGTTTTTACATCCTGAAAAAAAATTTGAGGATTTTCGAAAATTCGGCTGTTCAATAATAATGCTGGATGCATTTCAAATCACTAAACTCTTTTTCCAGTGCCTTGCCTTTTCGGGGGTTAATTGATTTTATATGCTGGATTTTGCCCTGAATCGATAGAGTAGCTTTCAAATGCTTATTTTGAGCCATGACTGACCCCTCAATAAGGGATTTGGCAGCTAAATACTTTCCCTTCGGAACATCCATCTCTTTATTAACTTTTATCCCAGTAACCACTTGCTCCTCGTTGCGGTACTGCGTAATTCGCTTGTGTGGCTTTGGACTTGCTACAAACCCGTTTTGTTGTAAAATTTTTTCTATTGTGGCACGCAGTCTTTCAATGTAAGCTGGGCCTGAAATGCTACCATCATCAACAAATTGCGTAAAATCACATCTGTGCTTGCCCGCAAGTCCTTCAATTCGTTTAACAACAGGCACCAACATTAAATTGGCTATAACCGTACTTGTTGGTGATCCTTGAGGCAGACCGCCATGCAATGTTACAAGTCTTGTCAGACAACAGGAAACACTGGCGGAACATTCAAGTCGTTCACAGAACATATTATAAACTCGATAAGGGCGTATACCTGGGAAGAAATCGGCAATATCGAACTTAAGAATTGCAGGTTTTCCAATATGTGGATAAGCATTGGTAACAGGAGAACGGCCTTTGATTCCCCCATGCAAAGAGTCCGGTAATTCGATTCTTTGCAGAAGCTTTTTTAAGTTATCAAGGATCTTTACCAATCGCCCTTTGGGCTTTGCGAAGGCGCGTTTCTTTCCTTTGGTTGTCTGGTACCACTGGGTATAATACCGTGACGTATCATCGCGAATGCCCTCATGAATTTTTGTTAACTCTGCTTCATTACAACATAAGTGCTTGAATAAGTTTTTGGGGTTGCGAATTTTTAGTTTCTTTAGTTTTTTCATGCAAGAAACCTCCAGTATTAGCAAAACTGAATATGATAAATCCTGCCATATGACATTACAGGAAATTTATAGGAAAGAAGGGAACGAATTTCTAAAACAAGCTTAATAAGTTGCAAAAAAGGCTTCACAAATTTATATAAAAATTGCCCTATTTTACAAATCCGCTTACAGAAATTCATCAGGCTCTTTTTGAATGAGCCAATTCTTTTTATGTTTTTCATAATAATCACCTCCTTTCTTGTTGTTTAAAAGTGATAATCTCTGTATTCAAAAAGCTTTAATGACACCGAGCATAAAAAAGCCCGATCAACACTTCTAAAGCATTGATTCCCTTCGTAACTGAAAAAATCTTCTTTTGGCGATCCTGGTTTAGCAAAGCATCTATTTCTGAACGAAGTGACACGAATTGAAGCGGATGTGAGCTGAAACTAGATATAAATCGCTATTGAAAGCTATTGCAGTACAATATTTCAGGTCATATATCTTATGTCCAGCTACATTTGCGCCAAAGTAGCCTTCTCATACAGAGAAGGTAGTCCCTATTAACGACTCATAAAAGGCCTCTTCTAAATTTATAGAAGAGGGGCTCGGCGCCTTGAGAATTGGCTCTTATTAACTTATAAAAAGATCAAAATAAAATTAAATCATCCTATGAACAGCCCATTGAGTTTCCGCAGTTAAAGCATTTATAGCATGTTCCGTTTCTGACGGTTATCGAGCCGCAGACATCGCAGGCGGGTGCGTCGTCCTGGAAATGCTCGAACTGCTCGTTAAAGTGTTTCATAACTTCCTGCTGATTCTGAGCTCCTGTTTCGGTAATCGCCGAACCTA
>PUNP01000443.1 GCA_003551785.1 Candidatus Brocadiaceae bacterium
CCACCTGCCCGTTGCTGGAAGCTGACAGAGAGCTTACAAGTTCGTCATCGACATACCCTCTAGCGGAATCAATCCACATTACCAGGGACACCAAGAAAAGTAACGGGATGAATTTTATTATTTTCATTAGCAGAATTTCATGTGATGACAGTTAATCAATTCGTTTTTTGAAGTGCGCAAGTGAAGGCTGCCGCCATTGCAAAGAGCAAAATCGGGGCATTCTTCACACAAATTGGTTTTCATCCATCTGCGATCCCGGTATTCACGATACCTGTTTTCCCAGCACTCTCTAAAGTTGTCCTGGTATATATTACCCTGGATAAAATCCCCCCTTGTGCTGGTGTTACTTGTGATAAAAAATCCATGGTCATGCTGGTCGGAAAGACTCAACATGTATGTTCTGGGCGATATGCGTAACTGGTGCTCGTCGGCCGGGCGGCACCACTGGAACATATAACCAGTCTGAGAATCTGTCGTCGATTTCACCTTAGTATTGGCACCAAGGTTGTAATCCGTCCTAGCTTTTCCAGTCTCAGGATTTGTACCTTCAATAACCTCATTATCGGATTTATTTTTATTGGTATGAGACTCTTTATATGCAAAAATCGGTCTGCTCGTATGCCAAGAGCCCAGACTTACCAGATAATTTTCAATATTCTCATGAGCGAGCCAACCGCTTGGTAGTTTATTTTCATGTCTCGAAGCAAAATAAAATGACTGTCCGTAACCCATAACAATTAGAAGATATGTGCGTTATATGTGTATTCATTGCAATTACTCACATTAAATCGGCACATATCATGAATTTGATGGAATTTAATGAACGATTCCCCGACGAGCATAGCGCTATGATGGCTGTTAAGCAGCTTCGGGAAAAACAGGGTGTCATTTGCCGCAAATGCGGGCATGACGATCATTATTGGCAGCGAACCGTTGTATCGTTTCAATGCAAGCAATGTGGTGCGCGACAGCGCCTGCGCAGCGGAACGATCATGGAACAGTCCAAACTGCCTTACCGCATGTGGTTGTTGACCATCCATCTGGTTACAGCCACCAAAAAAAGCTTTTCGGCTTTGGAACTTCAACGACAACTGGGTCATAACCGATATGAACCGGTTTGGTATATGCTTCAAAAAATCCGCAGCGTCATGGGCAAACGTGACGAAAAATACCAGCTTGCCGGATATATTGAATTGGATGACGCTTTTTTTGAGATTGGTGATCCGCATCAAAAGCCCAATAAAGCCGGCCGCGGATCTACCGGCAAAGCCGGGGTTCTGGTGGCTGTAGAATCGGAGCCTACCGAAAACCAGTTTCGCAGAAAAAATCGCAAGGAGGGCCGGAAATGCGGTAAACTGGTCATGTATGTGGTTCCCAATATCACCGCCGCACAAGTTGCCTCGCTGGCACTTGCCAAAATAGATGCAGCGGCCACGGTACACACTGACGGCCACAAGAGTTACAATAAACTGGAACAACACGTAAACCGGCATCATGTTACCATATCCAATGATCCGAAACGCACCAGTAAACTCTTCCCCTGGGTCCATACGGCCATCAGTAATGCCAAGCGTGTGATAATGGGAATTCATCATAGTGTACATTCACCGTTTCTTCAGAACTATCTGAATGAATTCTGCTGGAAATTTAATCGCAGGTATGATCAGAAAAACCAATTTGAAAGACTGCTGCATACAGGGTTACAGTATCGATGGTGTTGATGTTACAGGTTTCGGATAGTCATTCAAAATAATATCTATTGCCAAAATATCGCCTATTTCGATTTCTGGTTAGAAAACCAATTGTTCCTCGCCCCGTAACACCTAAACCATCGAGCATTTCAATCAGATCGTGCCCATCCTCATGATAAGCAACAAGATCATTCCAATCAGCAACTCTGTAATCTTTCCCCATCAATTCTTTCACAATTCTACTCCAATCGGAATCATTTTCATAACTATCCGTAGTCAAGGCAAAAGGTCCGAATGTAGTAAATTCATTTTCACTATCAGAATCATCTACAATAGGTCGGCTCTCTGTGTCTTGTTCAGGTTGCTCGTCAGCTACATCATCAGTGACATCCCTTTCCGGCGGCATTTCAATAGAATAGTTAACAAACGACATATGGTTTAAAACGGATTCTCCCAGCAAATGCTTTATCGTTATTGCTTTAGTTTTCGCATCAAATATCATTCTTCCTGCATCATCTATAATCCTAGAAAATTCGTCGGGATTTTTTGCTATTAATGTCAAAAACACATGTTGTTGCACTTCTCCCGTGTAAGTTATCGTGATAAATGACTCTCCTCTCCATGTGTTTCTTCCAAGATAGTGTGCTTCAATTGTTATTGGTTCCGACGCTGCTGGTAATGGAAGATGTATTCTATTACTGGGTTTTGGCATTATGGCCGTTTGCAAGATCGTTTCTTTTCGTGATTGTCTGTCTCGTTGCAGTTCGATTTTGTAATCCTGCAGACCTTCGACAGACAAGTACAATTCCTTTGTTCTTGACTGCGTAGGACCGGCCTCCTCTAATAGAAAGTGTATCTCATTCTTTTCCTGATCTATACTAAAACGGTTACCGGCTATTTTGAAAGGATCCCGGAATCTGTAATCCTGATAACGCGAAGATGAAACAATTTCATGCGACATCGAACGTGTTGAAACAGGCTCGGTACCAGGACCAATCTGGGTGGGACTTAATTCCTGGTGTACTTCAGGTAAACCATTTGACTCCTGCTGTGAATCTGACATGGTCTGATCACTTTCATCCGAAGCATGGGCTTCCAGGGTAACGCGGAATTCCTCCGGCACACTTCCGGATCGCGTGAGTGTGACGGATTGCCCGATGTAACCCGGGGCGCTTATTTCAATCGTTACCTGATAAAGATGGCCCGTTGGGGCAGCCTGTCGACTCCGGTACACCCCGCCGCCGGTATGCCGGAAGGCAAGGTTATGCTC
>PUNP01000091.1 GCA_003551785.1 Candidatus Brocadiaceae bacterium
CATAGTTTAATTAATTCCGGATAAAGTTTTGTATGTTCTCAAAATAAAAAAACTTTGCAGAAGTTTGAGGGGCGTACCCGATTCGATATATTTTTTCGAATTCTTTTATTGATCCTTTTTTATTGATTGATTTCTTTTAACGTTATTGATTTTTTTAACGATCCGTTTTACCGAATCCCGGTTAGTTTAAAAAGATGATACCAAAAACAGGATACCAAAAATAGTATGTTACTTACGCCCGAACTGCTTAATCGTTTAACTCCAATGGAGATCAAAGCCCGCCAGATTGTGGAGGGCTTTATCAGCGGTCTGCATAAAAGTCCGTTCTTTGGCTTCAGTGTCGAGTTTGCCGAACACCGGCCTTATACTCCGGGTGATGATCCCAGGCATCTAGACTGGAAAGTGTATGGCAAAACGGAGCGATATTTTGTCAAGCAGTACGAAGAGGAGACCAATTTACGGTGTTATATGCTCCTTGATGTAAGCAGTTCCATGCAATTTCGATATTTTGCGGACTGGTCCAAGCTCTGTTATGCGGTCCATCTGGGTGCGGCCATCGCGTATATGTTGCACCGTCAGCGTGACGGGTGCGGTTTGGTGCCGTTTGACCGGGAAATCGGCGAAATATTACCGGCCAAATCGTCCTATGCTCATTTGTTGCATCTTTATAATAACCTGGATCACATTCTTGAAAAATATGATGTGGAGGCACCGGAAAAACGACAAACGGCCTCGGCGGATGCCATCCATCAACTGGCCGAACGAATTAACCGCAGGAGCCTGGTTATTGTCCTGACCGATTTGTTTGAAAATGTACGAAAACAGGAGGAACTGATTTTGGCGCTCAAACACCTTCGTCACAAAAAACACGAGGTCATTTTGTTTCATCTTCTGGAGAAGAAAAGCGAACGTGAGCTGGCTTTTCCTGATGGAAGATTTGTTTTCCGGGACCTGGAAACCGGAGGGGAAATGGACGTCATTCCGGGACAGATCCGCAGTGATTATCAAAAAAAAATGGACCAATACACCAAAGATTTTCGAATAAAATGCAGTGAGGCCAATATTTCGTACGAAGAAGTGAACACAGAGGATCCGTTCGATTATGCCTTGTTGGCTTTTCTGAACAAACGATCCCGGCTGTTATAGCGGATTAAAGACGCTTTTATAGCAGATTAAAGATAATGAAACACCCGGGTAATGAGAAAAATAAGTGGAATTATGTCTTTCTTGAAAGTCTGAAAATGGCTGTTGTTCTTCCGCTTGTGATTCTGGCAGTTGAAATGTTCCTGTTACATACGTGGCCGGATATGACGGAAAGTCCGGAACGGCTGCTCTATGATTACCTGTTTCTGTTCTCCATGATCTTTCTGTTCTTTGTCGTCTTTCATTTGTTTTTGTGGAAGCGAGACTCGGAACGTACGTAAAACGACAGTAAATCAGGCGATACTGCGAAAAGAAAAAAATCCTTATATTTTCAATGGTTATTGTTGTTTTTTCAATAGCTTGATGACATAAATTGCTTGATGACAAAATTCACTTCAGTCCGGGATTTCCGTTCCCGGTAAAATGATTGCGGTTTTGGATTTCAAACGTACGATTTTACTTGTGGAAGATGAAGCCGAACCGGCCGAGATGCTTTCAAGTTATCTTGAAATGTATGATTACCATGTTCTTTTGGCTATGGACGGCAAGCATGCCATTGAACTGATCGACCAGAATGCCCGAATCATTGATCTGGCCATTCTGGATATCATGGTTCCCGAAAAAGACGGCTATGAGATTTGTGATTATTTACGCAAACATCCGGTGTTACATGATGTGCCGGTTATTTTTTTGACGGCCAAGGACAAAGAGAAAGACGAAATAGCCGGACTTTCCCGGGGAGCCGACGATTACATCCCCAAGCCGGCAAGTCTTAACCTTGTGAAAGCACATGTTGAGTCCCTGTTGCGGAGACGACCACAGGAGAAAGGAAACTGGATCGCCTTCTGCAATGTGTATATTGCCCCGGACCGTATGGAAGCCTGGCAAAACGGCAAAAAACTCGAGTTAACCACTACCGAATTCAAACTTCTCAAGTTGTTTTTTGAACATCCCAAAAGAGTGTATACGCGTCAGGAAATTCTCGAATACATTACCGATGAAGATAAATATGTGTTCGATCGTACGGTGGATGTGCATATCAAAAATTTGCGTTTGAAACTCAATGAGGAAGGAGAGCTTATCAAAACCTATCGGGGAATGGGATACGGGCTGAACAAAGATCTGGCGTTCATCGGATGAATATTCGAACAAAACTGATCTGGACTCTTACCATCATCCTGCTGGCTACGGTCGCAACCGGCAGTACCTATGCGATCTATTCTATTCGTTCCTATATGCTGGACAAGGCCGTAGTCGATATGAAAAACGATGGTTACCGGATGATGCATACGCTCAGGTTTTTACCCGAAGGCGTTGAATTGCAAGAAGAACTGGAGCGTATCGCACAAGTGACGGGCTATCATATCGCCTTGTACGATTCAGACGGGAGCAAGCTCGCTGCCTCTCCGGGCGGTATCCCCTCATCTCTGCAACGGCATCTGCGTGCCGGTGAAATTCTTCAATTACCAGAAGATGAGCAGGCCGTGCGAATCATTAATGTTCCCGGCGACGACAGGCCAGGGGTCATTGGAGTCATTCAAGACAACCGGAATGCGGCCCGTTTTTTTGTGATCAACCAGTCGAAAAGCCGGGTTTTGCAGCCTCTTTCGGAAATTCGCCGGATGATCTACATCGGAATGGTGATTTCGATGTTCATTATTCTGATCTTTAGTATCATACTGGCCCATTATATGGCCCGGCCGCTGTTGAAACTCACCGGTGACGTGCAGCGCATAGCCAAAGGGGATACCGGTCATGTCATTTGCGTCAAACGTTCCGATGAAATAGGGGAACTTGCCGAATCGGTAAATAAAATG
>PUNP01000742.1 GCA_003551785.1 Candidatus Brocadiaceae bacterium
CAGCCAGTCATTTCTTCATTGACTATCTGCCGAAAGGCACGTATGTCTTCGAGTATTCGGTGCGCGTCCAGCACCGCGGCACGTACCAGACCGGCATCGCGCAGGTCCAGTGCATGTACGCCCCCGAGTTCAACAGCCACTCGGAAAGCGTGAAACTGGAGGTGCGGTAAGGTAAAAGGATATTTTGAGTGACGGGTAAGTCCCGTGTTCAGCCAGAGGAGGATCGAAAAAAAATTCTCTTTCAAAAATGTAACCTTGCGTCTGTTTTGCATTGAGTTTATAATTGTAATTTTCTTGCTTTTTTGGCAAAAAAAAATTCATGCTCAGCTAACTTGTCTTTCTCAATGTCGTTATAACTTAAAACCTAAAACTTTTCCGGCTTGTCCGGGTTATGTCTTATACGTCCTATACGTCCTATACGTCGTATGTTTCAGGCAAAGATCGTGAATTGTGCAACATGCTCTGTAAAGGGTGAAATTGCAATATCCAAAAAACTTCAAAATGGCGCACACCTTTTGAAAGGGGAGGTCGTAAATGAAATGCAGCATTAAAGGTTGTTCGCCCCGGCTCAAGATTAATGAGAAATCAGGAGCACTATAGGCATGGACAAGACCGTTAAAAAATACAAACTGAAAGGCCAGCCCAAAGAATGCTGCTTCTGGCGGAAAAAGTCCGCACAGGAGCGGCTTGCGGCGCTGGAGGAAATTCGCAGCGAATATAACGGATGGAAATATAATGCTCGGCAAGGACTTCAAAGAGTTTATCGTATCGTTAAACAAAAATAATGTCCGGTATATGGTCGTCGGAGGTTATGCCGTCGCTCTGCACGGCTACCCTCGATATACCAAAGACCTGGATGTATGGATATTGCTGTCTCCCGTCAATGCCCGTCAAATTCTGAAAGCTCTCGATGACTTTGGGTTCGGTTCTCTGGATTTGAACACGAGCGACTTCCTTGAAGAAGGTCAGATAGTCCAGCTCGGATATGCCCCCAACCGTATCGACATCCTGACGAGTCTGGATGGTGTAGAGTTCGAAGAATGTTATAAGTCCCGTGATGTGATCGATATTGACGGCATATCTGTAAATTTTATCGATCGCCGGCACCTCACAGATAACAAACGCGCCACGGGCCGCTCGCAGGACATCGCCGATGCCGAACATCTGGAGCTTCCGCCCGATGAACACTCCCCCGGCAGCAACAGGGCATCGTCCTCTTAACTGATGCATTTCTCCGGATACCTTCATCGCCTCGGGGTATGTTTGGATACAATGCCGGTATTCTTTCCCCAACGGGGATGTTTAATTAAAGCCCAGGGTTGCGACGGCGGTCGTTTGCCGGCGCTACCCTGGGAAATTGTTAACCCCATCCCCACTTCTCTGAAAGAGATGTTTAACCCTGCTCTACTATAAGTTGCATTGATTACGTATATTTGCTGTCCGCTCCGATTGAAATGATGACAGCGAAATTGAATGTTCTCCACTCCAGGGTTGGTTTGACAAAATATTATGCAGTTTGTAACATAGATGACCTGCTTGAAGCAAGCATTCAGCGAACAAGATGGTGATAACGTAAACGTAAGTCCTCAGTGAAACACGTGTCGGAACCACCGGCCTGAGGCGTTTTCTATGCGGCAGGCAGGCGTAACGTATTTAAGGCGAAGAACCACAGATGCTCATGATGCAGAATGACGGGGTTCACTGAATATATACACGTAAACGGCGTTCACTGAGTATTCACGAACAACTTGATTTTCGGAGCGTAATGGATGAATCATAACGGTAATGAGATCGAAGCGCGCCTCTGGGCGGCGGCGGATGAACTGCGGGCCAATTCCAAACTCAAATCTTCTGAATACTCCACACCGGTCCTGGGGATGGTCTTCCTGCGGTATGCCGACCAGCAGTTCCGGAGTGCCGACGAGCATATTAAAAGCGAAGGTACCGGCCGCCGCCGGATCGGGCCGGACGATTATCACGCGCGCGGGGTGCTGTTCCTGCCGGAAAATGCCCGGTTCTCCTCCCTGATCCGAATGCCCGAAGGCGATAATATCGGCGCCGCGCTCAACGATGCCATGCGCGCCATCGAACAGCATAACCCCGACCTCAAAGGCGTGCTGCCGAAGACATATAACCGGTTCGATAACACCCTGCTTATGGAACTGCTCAAGATCATGAACTCGGTGCCGATGGATATCGAGGGCGATGCGTTCGGGAAGATATATGAATACTTCCTCGGCCATTTCGCGATGACCGAGGGGCAGAAGGGCGGTGAGTTCTTCACACCGACCACGATCGTCATGCTGATCGTCGCAATACTCGAGCCGTTCCACGGCCGTATCCTGGACAAGGCGTGCGGTTCGGGCGGCATGTTCGTGCAGAGCGCCCGGTTCGTGAGCGAACACCAGAGGAGCCCCAGCGCAGAACTGAGCGTGTACGGTCAGGAAAAGGTGGCCGATACCGTGCGGCTGGCGAAGATGAACCTCGCCGTGCACGGCCTGGCCGGCGATATCCGGCAGGGCAACGCCTATTATGAGGACCTGCACCGCTCGCCGGGCCGCTTCGATTTCGTCATGGCCAATCCGCCGTTCAACGTCGACCGCGTCGATAAGGACCGGCTGCAGGACGACCCGCGGTTCCCGTTCGGCCTGCCCCGCGCCGACAACGCCAACTACCTGTGGATACAGATGTTCTACAGCGCACTGAACGATATGGGCCGGGCGGGGTTCGTGATGGCCAACTCCGCGTCCGACGCCCGCAGCTCGGAACTGGAAATCCGCAAACAGCTCATCAACTCCCGCGCCGTGGACGTGATGGTGGCGGTCAGTCCGAACTTCTTCTACACCGTCACGCTGCCCTGCACGCTCTGGTTCCTGGACAAGGCCAAAGCCGACACCGGGCGCGCCGACAAGGTGCTGTTCATCGACGCGCGCGACATCTACCGTCAGATCGACCG
>PUNP01000577.1 GCA_003551785.1 Candidatus Brocadiaceae bacterium
CTGCCGGCAGGCAGGCGTCCCGGGGACCGCGTAGCAATTTCAGGACTCCGGAGCCCTTGGAAGGGCTCACTGCGAACCTGTTGCAACCTTTTCGTCATTGGTTAATATCACCTTCCCGATATTCTCGCTTCGCTGAAGAATCCCGTGAGCTTCTTCAGCCATGGTCATGGGCATTATTTTATGTATCACGGGCCGTACTGTCTTTTTCGAAAAATCATCCCAGAGCTGTTTTTCGAGACCTGCCAGGATTTTTCCTTTCATTTCGGGACTCCGGCTACGAAGCGTGCTTCCTGTAAGCTTGATGCCGCGTCTGAAAAAATCCCCCATATCCAGTTCGCTCACCGTTCCGCCGAGGGTTGCAATAACAACCCAGCGTCCTCCGCGCGCCATTGCCTTAAGACAGTCTCCAAGATGGGGGCCGGCAACACAGTCAAGAGCTATATCGGGGGGGTGCATCCCAAGAATTTCGGCGATGTTTTCCGTTTTCCTGTTAATGACCACATCCGCGCCGAGTTTTCTGACAAACTCCGCTTTCTCTCTGGAACCTACTGCCGTTACAATTTTTCCGCCCAGGGCTTTTACGAGCTGGACAGCCGCTGTGCCCACGCCACTCGCACCGGCCTGAATGAAAACAGTATCTCCTGCTTTCATTGCACCTTCAATACAGATGTTCAGGTAGGAAGTGGCGAAAACCTCGGGGATAGCCGCTGCTTCCGCCATCGACAAACCATCCGGCACTGGAAGGACCATCCCCGCAGGAACGGCAACTTTTTCAGCGTATCCTCCGCTTCCGAGCAGCGCGCAAACTTTATCGCCCTTTTTCCAGCGTGACTCCGTCGGCGCCTCTTCGACTTGACCGGCAACTTCCAGTCCCATCCACTCCGGCCAGCCGGGCGGGGGGGGATAACTGCCCTCGCGCTGCAGCAGGTCGGCGCGGTTCACGCCCGCGGCTTTTATATCTATAAGGACTTCATCGCATTTCGGCGAAGGATCGGGAACCTCCGTAAGTATAAAATCCCTGTTCGAACCGAGTGCCACTGCTTTCATGGTATGTTATCTCCTTGCGTTGATATTGCGTCATTGATATTCCAGTGAATATTGTCCAGAACCGCTTTTACGGCCTTGATGGTGGGTTGATCCATTCCGTACCGTTCTTCGTAGCGATGGACCGCGAAAAGAACCGAAACGCCCAGTGCCGGGCCGAGAAAGCGATGCGGACGGCTGAATTTCCCGTTGCAAAGATGGATGAAAGGCATTGTCAGATTGCGTTTCAGCATCATTGTCGTACGGAATGCTTCGGCAAGCTCCTCCCCGGTGTTGACGGCCGTCACAATTTTCACCATATCCGGCCCGCGGGATTCAAGAGCGCGCATATGCTCCAGCACCTGCTCGGCCGTTCGCGCACAGTCCATATGAGAAGAAATGACCACCTCGGCGCCTTCAGCGCGTATCTTATCGATAAGCTGCTTCTGTTTGTCTATGGCTTTTTGATTGTACGTTATTTCCATCGGTGACGGGTCGTACAGGTCCCCCATAACATCAATCATCGCAGCGCCGGCCCCCGCTGCGGTAAGCAGCAGTTCCTGACGCTTTTCGTCACCTGAATCTTCCCACCGATCATTGCGATAAAAAAAGAAAATGTAAGGCAGGTTTGTCGAATCGATAATGTTTTTCAATGATCCGCGATTTCGGAACTCCGGTTTCAAATCCGAGAGATCCACCGCTATTCCCTGCGCTCCATCAAATTCGGAATTCTTTGATTCCGCGATCAACTCTTGCGGGGTCTGACCGGCCATGATTCCGGTGATGACGGGTTGCGGTCTGTCCAAAAAAGAATATTTCATTGCAAAGCTCCTCTTTCTCTTTCTTTCATTTTAACTTGCCCCCAGTCAATAATACCCCAATTGGAAAACCCTTGTTGTAATCCATTAATTGTTTCCAGGGCGGAGCTTGCAACAGCAAGTCAACTTCCCCTGAGACCCAGGCTTCGGCCACCGTCAATAATACAGTTTTGACCGGTAATAAAAGCGGCTTCCTCCGATACCAAAAATGAGACAAGTTCAGCCACATCTTCCGGGCGTCCCACCCTATTGATATACGTACGACTTAAAGCTTGATCTTTGTCTACATTCTCATCCTCGCGCGGTATCCACCCCGGAGAAACGCAATTGACATTTATCCCTCTCCCGCCGACTTCCTTCGCCAGGGATTTGGTCATCGCAATAAGACCGCCTTTGGCTGCTGCGTACTCTGTATATTTTTCAAGCCCCTGCAACCCGAGTATAGAACCGATATTTATCACTTTCCCATAACTATTTTCGATCATATGACCTATAACTTCATGCGTGCAGAACATCGCTCCTTTTAAGTTCACATCCAGCACCCAATTGAGAACCTCCACGTCCTGCACATGAAAAGGCGCCATCTTTCCTCGGGCACCGCCACCGGCATTATTAACCAAAATGTCGATATGCCGATAACTATCCAGGGCCGTGTCGACCATATGTCTGATTTCCTGTATGTTGCGAACATCAACATTGACGGCCAGCGCCGAAGCACCGGAAGCCCTGACTTTTTCCGCCGTTTCTTCTGCCTGCTGCAAGTCAATATCGGCCGCAACAACAGAAATGCCTTCCGCAGCAAATTTTGCAGCTATAGCGCTTCCTATTGCTCCACCCCCACCTGTTATTATAGCAGTGCGTTTTTCCTTCATTTTGTTCCCTCTCTATAAAAAATTATCATATCCCGACGCAGCCAGGGTTATTTCCTGCGTGAGTGCGTCGTGTTCGCCGGTACAGGGGTTTTTCATCTTCCCGTTGATCATTTTCGCCAGTTCCATCAGCTGGCTTTCATAGCGGTCATCTACGGTCCCGAAGTCGATGGTATGCGTCCCTGCGGAATATTCCTCATTGCCTTCACGGAAAGTCACCGTCATCTGAAGGGGTTCAC
>PUNP01000675.1 GCA_003551785.1 Candidatus Brocadiaceae bacterium
ATTCAAGCTCTGATTTTGCCCCTCGAAGTGCCGCTTCGCTGGAACGAAGCCGCCTGCGGAGTTTCTCACCGCGAATAACTACCAGAAGCTCATCACGCTCGACAAACTCACCTTCCCGCAGCAAAATCTCCTCGACTACTCCTTCTGCCTCAGTTGTAACCTCAACAGACTGCTTCGCCCGCAGCGTTCCAACGCCCCGAACTCGACGCTCAAATGTCTCGGCGCTGACCTCGGCTGTTTCAACAGCCTCAGCCCGTTCTTCATTGGCGACTACTTCTTCCTCAGCGCATCCCCCGGCCATTACCAATACAAAACCGGTAAAAACCACTGCAAAAAACTCTAATCTATAAAAACACATAATTCTCCTGAGCATATCCCGCCCACCTTTCAATAATCAGCTCCAATTTAATCGTCCCAAAAATTCATAAAGTTGCCATTTCCGGCATTTCTTCCCAGGTTCGTCCATCTAATTCCCTTCCGGTTTTTTTCTTTTGTGTGCCACCCCATTGCTTAAAGAAAAAGGGAACGCCCCAAGCGAAACATTGGTCACGGATATCACGCACCCATTCAGCTTCAATGGCTCTGGCGCCTGGTCCAGATTCACCACCTACAATTACCCATTCAATGCCATCAAGGTTGAGCTCCGGTAACGGTCCCAGCAAAGGTTCAAGTGAAAGAAACTTAACTTGAGCACCACAACCTCGCAATTCATCAATACGCTCGAGGTAATCCGCACTTTCAACAGTTACCCCCATCCAAATATGATCTGACCACGGCAATTCCGGGCCAAGGGTTGAAAGTAGCGAGGATCGTTTTGTCAGTATCTGATAAACATGCCAGTCGGCCTGATTCATTATATTAAAAAGTTGCTTGATGCACTCCACAGGGACCTGCTCATGAAACATATCACTCATAGAATTAACGAAAATAATTTGTGGTTTCTTCCAGTGCAGGGGCAGGCTAAAGGCAGATTCGTGAATAGAAAGTTGAAACCCATTCGCATAGTTGGGCTGCCCCATAGCCTTCAGACGTTTGGCCATTCGTTCAGCATAGCAATTTTTACAGCCGGAGCTAAGCTTTGTGCAGCCCGTAATCGGATTCCAGGTTGACTCTGTCCATTCTATTTTAGATAAAGACCCCATTATATTTTCCTCAAAAGATGTTCAGCTATTTTGATAGCAGGTATCGCCCCTTTGGGATTACCTACGGCAAAAAAGAAAAAGAATAAAGGACTGTCTTTACTATTGCAAAATACTTTTGGTTGTTCTGCCACATCGGTGAATATATTTTTTAGCCGTTGCTTATAAAAGCTTTTTATATTGTCGAAATCACATGCTTTATCAACAGTTTCTTTTGGTTCACCGAAGATATCATCTAACTGCTTTGTTTTATAGAAAGATTCAAACCAATCTTCAGTTCCAAAAATTCTATTCAGGCAGCCATATTGTATTTTCTCTGAATCATTTGCCAGCAATCTGTTTACAGCCATTATTGGGAAAAGTACCCATAAGTCTATCGACTTGGTCTTTGCAACAGATTCGATCGTAGTCCATTCTACCTCTGTTGCGAACGGATCAAGAAACAGAACTGCCCTTGTGTTTCGCCAGTTCTCTTCTAAGCAGTATTTTTGAACAAAATCATTCGCATCACCATGGATTATCTGGATTTGATTTTGTTTTTGAATGTGAGATTGTTTTAGCTTTTCCAGTTCATTTACTTTATTTTCATCGCTTTCGATAAATATGTACCTATCAAATGATGGTTCTGTCTCAAGAGCTATAGCGGCAGAGCCCTTCAGAAACCTGTTGAAATCCTCCTGTTCCAGTTCTGCGAACAAATTCGGAATATTGTCGTCTTGCTTTCGTTGTTCTCGATAACCTGTTCCCGCAAAGGCATCAATATAAACTGTCTGGAAAAATTGTTTCTTTAAAACCTTTTGGTAGTCTGCTAAATACTTCCGTAGAATTTCAAGTTTATTTTCTGTCCAATCCCCACCGAAAAGTTGTCCGGTCGTGCCCATCATTGAAATCCTTTATTTTAAAGGCTTCCTCATCAATTTTTCTACCGACCAATTTGTCAAAGTCAGTTGCCGGTTACTAAACATCAGTTTAGCTTCAATAAAAACTCAAAAAACTGAACTTCCAAACCCGCGACTTTTAGTCGCGCCGCAGCTATCTATGCCGCGGACTGACTGGTCAGTCAGAAAAAGTTTAACCAAAACTTGTAATAAATGCAACAAAAGTTGTAAAAATCTGCAATTTTTTACCGTTTCGTACCGATTTACTACCGGTTTTTACCCAATACGACCCCCTTTTTCAGCCCAAAAACGCAGATAGCACGAAATCGCCCTCATTTTTAACCCAAAAATCCCACTCGAAACAAAAAAATTAAATTTCCTCCTCCAATCTACCCCGATAAAGTTTGGTTTCCAGCGAATGCTGCCACGCCGTCCAATTCGTATCGCCCGAATCCTGTTCAATCAACCCGCTTACTTGGTTTATTTTGGCGTCCAAGTCGTCAATATAATTGACCATAAACGCCTCTGCTGTAGCAGGCAGTTTCGGCGAACCGAAATCATACTGGCCGTGGTGCGACAGGATAATATGCAGCAGCATATCCAGCGCGTTTTCATCGAAATCAATTTCCTGCTCCTTAAGTTTTTTGACCTTATCCTGAATCATCATAAGGCCTTGCGTAATATGGCCTACCAGTTGGCCTCGATCAGTGTAGGAAAAGGCGATATCATAACTTAGCTCCTCGGTTTTGCCCATATCGTGCAGGAATATGCCCGTAAGCACCAGGTCAGGCTGGATTTGCGGATAATGCGGCATTATATCCACAGCAACTTTAAGCATATTGTGCGTATGTTCCAGTAGCCCGCCGAGATAGTTATGGTGCATCTTCATCGCGGCAGGGCAGCGGCAGAATTTTTCCATAAGCGGTTTA
>PUNP01000706.1 GCA_003551785.1 Candidatus Brocadiaceae bacterium
GATATCGATACCGATTTATCGTGAGCCAACGGGGTTCGTTTGATATTGGAGATCTTGCTGAATAAGACCCGAAAAGCAAAAAAAGGTCTCATGGCTTTTTCTCGGAGATCAGGATATGTGAGTCTGTGCGAATCATGTGCTTTTGAATAGCTTGATGCTGGATGCACATCAAAAGCAGAAACATTATTATCATAAGGGATCCCATCAAAAACAGATACCAAATCGCCGAGAGTGGCCCGCCCTTATACAATCTCATATCGACAGCTCCTTATTTCATGACGGTTTTTTCCCGTATGAAGTTTTACGGTCCAACTTCCCACAACCTTAGCCCTGCTGCCTGTCGCACTGCAAGTTTTTCGTCCTCTTCGGCGATTTGCTTCAGCACATCCCTGTCATTAAGCCTGAAAACGGCCCTCTGGCGCACCGCCCATTCAGTATCTCCCAGTGCGACCTTTGCTATCACTTCCTGATCGGTCAGGTTACGGACTGCGGCCCAGCGCACACACTTCTCGGGCTCCTCCAAAGCTATTTTTTCGAGCAAAGCCTGATCGGTCAAGTTTTCAACGGCAGCTTTACGAACACTCAAGTCCGGGCTCTCCAGGGCCAACTTACCAACCAGGTCTTGATTCGTCAGTCTCCGAACGGCTGAACGCCTCACCGAAAACGACGGATCATCATGCACTATCCTCTCAAGAAGTTCCTGATTCCTCAACTTCCTTACAGCGTCTCTACGCACTTGGCTGCTTTCATCCTTAACAGCGATGTGCTCCAGCAATTCCTGGCTGATAATATTTCGCACCGCCTCGCTTCGCACGGTGGCCGTTTCATCTTCGGTGGCAATATTTTCAAGCACTGTCTGGTCTGTCAGCCCCCCCGCTGCAGCTGCCCGAACCTGGCGGTGTTTACTCTCCATGGCCAGTTTCTCCAGCAACACCTGATCATCGAGTTTTTTGATCGCGCCGGCGCGCAGTTCGGGGTCTTCTTCGCTTAAAACGACCTTTTTCACTTCCTCCTGGAAGGATTCCACGTTTATGCCGGCTTCGTAAACAAAATACTCGCCCCGCCAGGGATCGTCCGCAAACAGCACCGGCCTGCCACCATGGTCCTGTAGATCTTTTCCGACCGAATAAACAACGTCGAGTGAGGGATTGTACTTGAACAGCTCTCCGTCGAAAGGGTCTCTGGGCACGGCATCGATATAGTCCGGCAGGAGTTCCGTCAGCCGCTGTGGTGCCTTTCCTTCAGCCTTTTTATAGGCATGTAGAGCAATGATAAGCCGAGTGGCGGAAAGGCTGAATTCCAAACGCAATTTCTGTTCGAGAAGTCTATCATGTGCAATCGTTATTGCGGGTATTAAAGCTTTGCCAACAGGGTTTGGGCGAGGCAGATGTCTGATAACATCCGGCATACCGACCAGATCGTGGCAGTAGTCGGCAAAATCTTCCATTTCCAGATCAGCATAACAGCGCCGGGCATTTTCTATTACCTTACGCGTGTTGTTTGCATGAGTTTTTTTCGTTCGGTTCGGCTGCAGGAAGTAACCGGTCACTTTGTTGAGTGTAAGTAAAAATTCTACAGGACCGGAAACATAACGGTATTCATATACATATCCCTCTTTTCCTATATGCTCCAAGAGGTCAGCTACGATTCTGTATTCCCCTTTTAGCCCTCTGATTAATCCCCTTCCCAGGGGCTTCATCCCGTCGAGTGCTCCGGAAAGCGTGACAAGCTGTTCCTGCGAGATGCCTTCATCCCTCGCAAGATCCATCGTCTCTGAAAGCCCTATGGAGATAACAGCAATCCCCACGAGATAATGAATGATGGAATCCGAATCTCGCGTTATCATATCGCCATAGTTCAGAAGCATGGCGGCCAACTCGGCTGCATCGGCATAATGTCCGCTCTCGCGCTCATACCGCACCCTGGCTGCCATAAACCGCGCCATGCTTCGCCATTCGGCCAAATATGGCATCGAATCACCCGAGAAAAGATCCTGGAGAGTCCGCCTCGGGGTCAGGCAAACTTCCTGCTGCAAGCCTCGCTCGATTTTTGCGAATACCACCTCGTTCATCTCGAACGTCTTACCTACCAGCTCCATATCGGGCAATTCATCAGCAAGTTTCGGATACCTATAGTCATTGTAGGCGTCCCTGCCGCCTTCGGGCCACAGTTTCGCCTCGGCCGCCCTGGCAAACCAGTATAATGCATTTTCCTCGTCAGATACATCCGGCCGTTCCAGAGCAAGATCGGAGTCGTCGGGCGGCGGTATGTCCCTGCCGGCTATCAGCATCACAGCGAAAAGGCAAAGAATGGCCGCACCAACTATAACCGCCAAACGTTTAGAGTTTCTCTTCAGCACCAGGCCGACACCCCGTGCTGTTTTTTTCATCAGCCGGAAGCACCACTTGATCTGAGGCATAAGGACAACGGCAAGGGTGCAGAAAGCCGCAGAGCTCAGAAGCACAACTAACGTCCATAAAAAATAATCGTCGCTCGGAACGCCACTTCGAAAAATGTCGATGGCCAGGAGTCCCAACACAATGGTATTACAAATTACCACCAGGACTTTCATGATATTCATCTTCATGTTTTTTTCACTCATCACCTTTTTCCGAATGAGAACTTAAAGCTTTGAACAAGCCACCGCATTTGTCACACTGCCAGATTATCTGAATTAAATCGCTAAAGATGTACGCTATTGCCGTTGCAATGAACAATCTTAGCCACGCCCCAACGCCACTTTTCAACCTGACATTCTCCGAACCCTCACAAACGGGGCACGGTGGTCTATGCAACTTAAAGCTCTTCACCCTCATTCTCCTTTAAATTGGAATCGGCCTCTCGATTCTCGACCAATCGCATATGATATACTATCAGGGCTCTCCTTTTTATTCCGTGGAAAGATTCGAAAAGGGCCTCCAATTCCGCTACCATCTCATCAGCGGCAGGCCGCATCTGCCGGAGTATATCACCCACCTCGGACTCATCAATCGCTTCATCCATTTTCTCGTCGAAAAACTCCCTGAATGTCCACTCGCCAAAGACATCCTCGATATAGCTCACGTAATTCATCCCGTGGGTCCGAAAATATGAAACGAGCCGATCCTCCGTCTTCCGGGCGGTCCTTTTCTGACCCGGAAGCGTCAGTGGTGAATTCTCGATCTCGTAAAGCATGGCGATCTGCTGCCACATCTTCGGCTCATACCGTCCCCATGCTCTGTAAGCTCCCCATTCGCCAGAGATGCATTCCCCCCGGCTCCGCGCCTCGAGGCTGTGCTCCAGAGCTTCATTGGAGTTGTCAATGAGCCGTTCATTAGTTACATATTTTACGCCGAATGCCGTCACCACTGAAAAAACCGATAAAAACACGACACCTGGAAAGAACCATAAACCCGGTTTTTTTAGCTTCTTTGCCGGCCATCTGCCAAAGATTTTCCGAAGAATGCTGCCTGCCATCCTTTTGAAACCCTGAAACAACCGTACGGGCCCGACCTTTCCTTCAAAAAGGACATATAAATTGCACAGTGGTAATCCAATTGAGAGGAAAAATATGCCCCAGGCCAGAAATTCGCCTTTGGGGGCAAACCAGACAAAGCTTCCTCCCATAAGCAAAATCCACCAGCAGTTGAGTATTACGGCCAGAATTTTAAGACTTTTTGTTATCATTTTCTTCATTCCTTTTCTCAATCTCGAACACTATATCATCATCGTCCGTTCCGCCGCCATCCTCCAGGTTTTTCCCGACCGAATAGACGACGGCTTCCGCGCGGAAATATCGGAACGGCTCCCCGTCGTAGGGGTCTATCGGGACGGAATCCAGATACTCCGGCACGAGTGAGTTGAGGTTTTCGGGCAACCGGCCTTTTTCCCGCCTATAAAGATTACATGCAACTATGAGGCGGGTGCCAGCAAGGGTTGTATCCGTTTCAGTCTTTAGCTCCAGGATTCTCTTATTGGGGGCCATTATATTTGTTACGAGATACTTTCCTACTGCATTGGGGCGGAAAAGTTGCCGAAAAAACCCCTCAGGCTCTTCATCATCAAAAAACTCAACTTCCGAGTAGGGTTTGGAGATGTTATCTATAATATCCATCACATGGTCGACAAATCTACGCCTGGTTGCATCAGGCTGGAAGAAATAGTATACATTTCGTAGATTCCTTCTGTCCGAAGGCAAAGGATACAGTTCCGCTGGGCCAAAAACAAAATCCCGCATTTCGCCAATACCACCATCTACAATTGCGTATTCTCCCTTCAAAGCATTGGCCAGGGCTGCGTCGTATGGTCCAAGCGCAACCAATGCGTCCGAGAGCCGGTAAAGTTTGGACATCGACACGTCAGGTGTGCGCCCAATTTTTCTTGCAAGGTCCAGCCCGAGTTCCGTAAGGGCGATTCCCAGCAGAGCATTTATGGTATATTCCGCATCATCTTTCCTTATCATATCACCAAACCGCAGCAGCATCAGACAGCTATCGGTTGCCTCAGCATATCGGCCCTCCACGAGTTTGTATTTACCTTTCATGGCCTTCAGCCTTGCCAACCCCCTCCAGTCCCGAAGGTAAGGCAAGAGAGGGATAGCGACCAGACCATGGCCGTCCCGAGGTTTATACAGCCCCTCCGGCACCTGAACAGTTTCCCGTTCCAGTCCCTCTCCGATCTTTTTAAAAGTCTTTTTATTCTTCTCGATTGTTTCACGAACGTCGTCATCATCTACGTCTTCGCCTGCCAGATAGTCGGGTATGAGCCGACGGTCCTCCGGCCGGTGCCGGACCTCCTCCGCCTCGGCAAACGGCGCGAAGGCGTTTTCAGCGTCGGGTATCGCCGGGCGCTGTCGGGCTAAATCCGACGTGTCGGGCGGGGGTGCGTCACGTCCGAGTATTATCATCGCCATACTGATAAGCGTGGTGGTAGCAAAGAGAAAAAGTAGAGCGGCAAAGGGGAGCGCTACGGCGAATCTGCGGAGTTTTCCGATTTTTTCCCCGGGCTCCTTTTTCTTTGAAAAAACGAGGCGGTATCGGGTGAGAAGCAAAAAAAAAGCGAGGACGAGATAGATCACAAGCGGTGCATACCAGAGCCAGGCCTGAAATCCGTGAACGCTCGCGAACGCGGCGGTATGGGCCAGCCACAGCAAGCAGAGCGCCAGACCGCCGACGAGTCCCGTCCGGCGGCGGTGTTTCAGGAATCCGATGCCGGAAACGACGAACATGGTAAAGGCAGGCAAAAAGAGGAAGAAGCGGGGTGAAAACAATATCAGTAAGGGGAGCCAGAATCCCATTCCCATATCGAAGGGCCGGCGAAACTCGGGCGAGAGCACGTAGACCAGGAAGGCGGAAAGTATGCCACCCAGCATGGCAAGGGCATATGCAAAATGAACCACTGCCATTATCGTCAGTCCTCGTGGATGTTTTTTCATTTCTTTATCCCGCTCACATAGGTGATCGAGTCAATACGCAAGGCATGAGTATTCAGTGAGCCACGTTAAAAGTAGCGCAGGCGTCCTCGCCTGCGTTCGTTTTGCGTAGTGCCCCGCCTCTCGTACGATGCAGGCGGGACGCCTGTGCTACAAAAGGCAGCCATATAGTAAACCAACGCTATTCACTGAGGACTTACCGCAAGGCGTCTTTCCTGCGGGAAAAAGATAAGTAGCAATAGATAAATCTGTTGCCGCCAGGGCGGGGTTGTATTTCGCAAGCACAAACCTCGGCAGTAGTTCAAAAAACAACACAGCCCCACCTGCCGTCGCAGGAACGTATCGGCAAGATTATCGTTCTGTTATTTTTTCCTCATAAACGGCTAAGTATTCGCGGTTCTGTCTTATTCATTAAGTTTCAGAATGATGCTGACAGTCTCTTTTTCCCGTCCGTATCGTCCGCTGCCCGTCAGTTTATATTCGCCGGCATTATCAGAAGGGCGGGCGGATGCAGACCAGTTTACCCCTTCAAATTCGATTCCTTCAGCCGGAAGTTCATCACCAGAGATATGCCTTCTGTAGACTTCCGCTTTTGCATATTCCAAACCCGCCCCGGCCGTCTCGCGCGCTGCTTCGCGCCCAGCAAGTGATCCAAGCAAACGCCCCGACCGGTGGACGCTCCGCAATGCAGAGTGGGTAACTATTATGACCGCTGCGATCAGGACGAGGACAAAAATAACAACTGATCCATTACGGTTATTTTCGAGCATCGTTAATCTCCTTTTGCAACAGCACTAAAACTGAATACGGGTTCGGGCCCGCTCCAGGCACCGCTACTCTCAAGCACAATGTCTACGAGAAAAAAATCAGCGGTTCCTTCACTCTTTTTCTCCACAGAAAAGTTCTCGACCTCACGCAACAAAGATTTCTTTTCTCCTACCACTCCGTTCCGCAAAACGCCTCGATACAGACGGGAATCTTCCAGGAAAAATATCGTCTTCCCGTTTAATCCACTGACAATTATTCCCGGGTTGTCAGCATGTTCCAGCACAACCGAAGAACTCTTTTCGATTTTTCGTCTTATTTTTTGCCCCACCAACCTCACCTCAACGGCCCGACCGGCAAACCAGGCCTGCCCCCGGTGCCCGCGCCATAAACGGAACGCGTAAACAGCCCCAAAGTTCATAATCATTGCCGCTACGGCTATATAAACAATGCATTCAAGTAGAGCGATGTTACGTCTCCCCTGTCCACCCATTCTTTTCTCAATCATCTTTTTCATCATTTTCACTTTTATTCTGGCCAACAAACACCGCTGATTTTCTTTCTATCTCGTGGGAATCCTCTTTCCAGCGCAAGATAATTTCGCGCACTTCGTCACTTCTCTTCGACTCGCGCATGGTAAGTTTGAGACGGCCCTGTGGCAGGTTTTTCGCCGCCCGGCCGTAAAGGGCGATTTCTTTGTTTTCACAGAGACCGTACTTCTCCCAGCCCCCCTCCCTCAGAATTGCAAGTCTGTCGGTCATCAACTCTGAAAGCACCGTATCGTGGTAAAGGCTACGCGTAAAACTTACGCCCGCAATCTGAAGAGTCATAAGAGGAAACATAGCTACTGTCAGAATAGCCAGAGCGGTCATCATCTCCATCGTCATCCAGCCTTTTCTGTTGTTCTCCATCAAGCCATCGCCCTCGTTACATTAAAGCGTTCGTCAGGTGAATAAGTGGCATAAAAATCGACAGTGCGACCAAAAATGCACATGCTCCAACAAAAAGGACGATCCCCGTGGAAAATCCCTGCGCATACACATCGGCTTTTCGCTCCAGCTTGTCTTTCAGAATACCACACCATATTTCGAACACATCTTCCGCATTGGAACATCTGCTTTGCTTAAAAAACCAGCTCAGTTCCCGCCCACGCGGGAAAGCTTTAGATATCGATTCCTCAATGGTATAACCGCTTCCAAGAAATCTCCGAGCCTTACGGCAACGCAGCTTTACAATCCGGGAATTACTTGAAGCGGCAGCCATAGCAATGGCGGCGTCTTCTTCAACGTCAAGTGTGAGTGCAGAGCTAAGCACCTGCATGAAAGCCAAATAACTTTTTCTTACGGACAGACACTGTCGGAAAATCAAATAACTGACAAACAGAATCCCAAGCAGACACCAAACCAAAAACGTGCTATAGTGGTAGTAGGAAAAATACCAGAAATCATCCGCTATTCCCATATCGCTGAACATATGGTAAAACTCAGGATATATGAATACCAACACAGAGCTTATAATCACGCCAGGGACAAAGATCAAGTAAATTGGATAAAGCATCTGCATGTTAGTTTTTGTGTATATCATGCGGTCCTGTTCTATATTCTTTTCCGCATGCGATATTATAGTTGGAAGATTTCCCATTATCTCTCCTGCCTTCAGCATCGAATGGATGTCCCGGGGGAAGACATTCCGGGATGTATCGCGCAGGGCCTCGATAAGCGGAAATCTGAATATAAAGGTTAATAGGAACAAAGCCCCCTGGGGAATCAGGCCGCGTTGTACTCTCAGCGATTCGATCAGCGAATAGCCTTTCCCCAGCTTTTCTTTTATTGCAGCCAATCTGTGCCCCTTGCGCCTTGTTTCCTCACATAAAGCCTTCGCTATCTCTTCATCTCGCAGCCCGTTTTCAATACCAAACCTGAGCGCTTTCAGACGAAAATCTACCCTCTCCCTCTCCCTGTCGGGCCATGTAACCTCCATGTACAGGCACCGAAGTATTATAAAATAGATAACGAGCCCTATGAGGGAATTTATGATTTCAGGATACATATTACATTATTTGCAGCATCTCTATCAGCGGTTCCATAGCTTTAAAAATAATCGCCAGATTCCCCAGCACCAACCCCCCTATAACAACTATAGCGAAAGGCATTGCGGCGTATATATACATGTCAAGGTGTTGCTCCGATCTGCGGCCGTACATCTCGGCGTTGTGCCGGAATCCCTCAGGGAGCTGTTCTCCGGAATTTTTCAAAGCCCATACAAATACCTGTGGGAATGTGGAGACGGAGTCAAACGCTTCGGTAATCTCCTTCCCGGACTCTGTTTCCTTTTCCAGTTTCACAAGCGATTTTCTGGTAATCCTGTTGCTGCTCACTTGTTTCAGCAGTGAAATCGCCCTGGAGAAAGGAACGCCGGCACCCAGCAGAACCGCCAGCATACGGGAAAGATTGGCAAGCTGAAGATAACGGCCCACCTTCAGCCGCCAGGCCAGGTAATCGGTGAAAAATTTCAGACAAGGGGTGTATACGGCCAGAAGGTACAGGATAAACATGGTTATAAGCGCTGCGAGATAATAATAGGGAAGCTGCATTAGAAGTGAGAAACGGCGGGGCATTGTCTCGTAAAAGTCTTCCCCCAATTCAGCCAACATGTCCGGAAGTAAAAATGCAAGGAAAAATGACACTCCTATCGCCGCCGCCATCAGGATCATCGGGTAAAACATAAGTGTTTTCAGCCTGCCCTTGAGCCTGCCTTGCCATCTGTAGTAAGAAGCGAGAGTGGTTAGAACCGAAGGCAAATTCTCACTTCTTTCACCGATTATGCAGAGCTGGTAATAAAGCCGGGGCAGCTTGTTTTTGAAATTTCCTATCACCTCACCGAAAGGTTCGCCCAGCTTAAGCCGCTCCTTTATTTGCGTAAACACTCGTTTTAGATGCCCTTTTTTCATGTCCCGGGTAAGCCGATCAAGCGCTCCTTCCAGCGGCACACCCGCATCGAGCATCCCGGCAAGCTGCTGATTGAAAAATGCAAACTCCTCAAGATCCTTGATGTAACCTGCCATTTACACCCTCCCCCGTCAGTTCCAAATTCTGGATTCAGGTTCCCTTTTTACTTCCAATGTTACGCCATATCTTTACCTGTTTGCAAACCAGCATATACACTTCCAGGGCCCAAAGCCCGCTGCACCTCGGCCACATCCGTTTTTCCCGCTTCAATTAGATATTCTGCTCTCTCGCCAAGCGGACGAAAAGATTTTTCGCGTTTTAAAAATTCAAGCAGGGACTTCTCAGAACTGCAATTCTTAACCCTCTCCCTTACATCTTCGTCCACGACAACATATTCCACCAATGGAAGGCGTCCTTTGTATCCGGACTGAAGGCATTCTTCACACCCTTCTCCTCCACACCCGGTACAGAGTTTCCTGAGTAGCCTTTGGGCCGTCACGAGCCGGAGAGCGGAGGTTAACAGGAATGGTTCGACCTGCATCTCAAGCAGGCGCACAAAAACACTCACGACAGAACCCGCATGGATTGCAGACAATCCCAGATGTCCGGTAAAGGCAGCTCTGAGAGTTATTCTGGCCGTGTTTTCGTCGCGTATCTCCCCCACAGCGATAACCTCGGGATCCTGACGCAGCAGACAGCGAAGCGCCTGAGGGAAATCAAGCCCTACAGCACGGTCCACTGCAGTCTGAGTCACTCCCTCAAGACGTGCTTCTACAGGGTCTTCGATAGTAATGATGTTCGTGCGTCCATGTTTAAGAATATAATTAATAGAAGAGTAGATTGTGGTGGTCTTTCCGCTTCCGGCCGGACCTGTGAACAGCAACAGGCCTTCGGGCTGTCGAAGCTGTCTTTTTAAAGTCGCAAGATAATCTTCCGGCAGATTCAGGCTCTTAAGCCGAAAACTTCTTTTGTCTTCGTTGAATATCCGCAAGGCTACCTTTTCACCTTCTACAGTTGGATAAACCGATACTCGAACCCTGCCTTTGAATCCAAACTTTGCGCCGTCAATTTCACCGTCCTGAGGGCAGCGGTGCATATAGGTTTTCAGTTTTGCAAGATATTTTATTAGTGTGGGCAGCCGACTGGCGGCCGGGGTTTTCAAATGCGCCATATCAACGAGACGTCCATCTATGCGAAACTTAACGGAAATACCCCCTGTCGTGTGCTCCAGATGTATATCTGTGGCCTGCGCCTCAAGAGCTTCCCCTGCGATCTTTTCCAGCAGTACGGAGGGCTCAGTGCTACCATCTTTATCGATGTCATTCATATTTTGGATCTCGTTTTAAACGTCATTTCCGGACTTTACCTCAAAATCTTTGATGGCGGAGAAATTCGGGAACCCCCATGTGGTTAATCAATACAATTATGATTAAAAAGACAACCCCTCCCGCCGCAAGGCGTTTCCATGAGGTCGCCTCCCCTTTGTTAATAAAATTTATCACCATATCCGTCCGCAGCACCAACAATAATGCCAGCGTTAATTGAAGTACAGGGGCAAATATTGAGCCAAGCATCCGCAGATTTTCAAATGCCCGGAACAGGGATTGTATATGGCTGACAAAGATAAATATCCCTATTATTTTCATCCCGACCCTCAAGACGAGAGCTGACGATAAGGGGATATGTAACGCTTCATACGATTTTACGTTAAGTTTATCGGCAATCCATTCGGTTCGCAAGAGAAGAAGGAATGCCATTCCCAAACTAACCAATAAAAATAAAATCAGGCTCGCATACTGCAGGACTCGTTGCCCGACATTATAAAACTCTCTCGTAGTTTCTGAATGAGCGGTGATTGTTAAAATCGAAGATAAGGCGCTCAGTCCCCAGTATAACAAAAGCAGCCCGAGCAGTTTTGCAAGTATTATGAACAAGCCTTTCATGTTTTACTCCTCCCAAGATTAGAATGGCTATCGCTTACTATTTGTCCATCATAAAAATTATTCAGATGAGCTTGCGAGTTTTATGCACAAGCACCATCGCTGAGATACGAAGACCATAGTTTAACATGATAGTGGTCAAGGCCATAAGCATTAAAAAAACAAGACGGGGCAGGCTTGGTCCGGTGGGTTGTGGGATAAGAACAAAAAACACCGCAGGCAGGGCGAAAAAAGATAAAAACCACAACGGCATCAATCCGTAGGCCGTTTTGACAACCTTAACAATTTTGTTAAAAGGCTGCCTGTCCCTCACCTGGGGGAGATTAGAGATTGCTGAAAAAGCAATCCACACTATCCGTACCTCTACTATAAGCAAGAAAAATCTAATAATGTTTATTACAAGTATTAACGATAAAAAGTCATAATTCCCCTGTCCCTTGTGCTGTATCAACGGACTAAAGACAGCATCGACAACCGCAGCGAAAAAGGCTATGCTACAAAGCCACAGAAACCACTTCTTGCCATCTGTTCCAGCATCCAATTTGCCGAATGCTACGATAAGGATAATCCACCCGATAAAGTCTGGCAGCAAATCGACTGTGAGATCATAAGCGTCGAACTGACCGGGCAAAACCAAACGAAGCGGCAGGGGAATGGACATGAAAAAGAGCAAACTCCAGAAAAGCCCCGGCAGCACCTGAATCCAAACCACCGTGGAGGCTTGTGCTGTAATCTTTTTATTATGACCATTAATTGCAGAATGTAACATTTTTCTTATCAATCACCTCCGGCTGCTTTTGAGCGCTTCTTCAATCCGTGCATCACTGATACATGGTCTCTTTTATGGATTAAAATACTTAAAGTGCGTATTGGGTGTCAGATTCATTCTTAAAGCCAATATAATTTATGACAACGACTATAATATACTACTTTTTCAAGTGTTGGGCGGAAACGGCACCTTTTTGTTTCCACTAATCTTCGGTTCGGCGCCATTTTCCATCACGAAACTCTACTGGAACAACTTCGTCATCTGGCAGTTTTACGATAAACTTTTCTTCTCCAATTTCTACACCTCTCCACTGCCCCTCGAAGAAAATTTCTCTGTCCTGCGATGGGCCACCTCGGATATCCGGCATTCCATCACCATCTTTATCTATTATCATGCTCCCATCGGCCCAACATCTCATAATACTAGCAATTTCTCTATTTTCCCAGTCCAATATGACAATTAGCTGTGGATCATATCCTAAGATAGATATAGATTCTGGATTCAAATCATCATCCAGAAGCAAGCTTACTATCACATCTATTTCATCTTGCCCCTTTCCCGCCTGTGCCAAAGTATAATACGAAGGATCAAAATCACTACGGTAAAGTTCCAACCCATCCGGAAGAGAATATTTAATGCCGTATTCGATTCTCTGACCTACAATTATGGGTTTTACATTGAGGATGAGGAGTGTTAATAGCGATGAACATACCAAGATAGCAACAAGCATAAAGATTATGGTTTTATAAGTAAATTTCATGTTTATACTCTCTCAAAATCCCAATGGATAAGTTATCGATTGTTCCGACGCATCTGTCGATTCTTCTCTGTTCAATACCCCCCGGCATCCCGTCAGCGCCGTCAGAAGCGATAAGGCGGCCAAAACCCACATTGCCGCAGATTTGAAGTTCTCACACCTTTTTTCCATTCCCGTTTGTGCTTCATTCTACCGTCCCAATTGGCCGGCGTCCCCAAGAGAGAATCTCATTTTGGTGGGGGCAATTTGGTCTTGTCAATCTGATACTGGGACAAATCGTTTTTACTGAAATGCAAAGAATCAATCATGCCTAATGCGATTTTAATGTTGCGTGGGGACGGCACCTTATTCTTTATACATCACTCTGTCCTGTTTTTCTTTCAGTGCTGCGATCTGCCTGCGAAAATGTCTTTTGTATAACGCACGGGTCAACACAAAAACGATGAGGGGCCCGAAATGGATTGTAACGCCTATCGCATGCAGATGCATATAAAGATAAAACATCGAGATCAATAAGGAAATCAGCAGCAATGCTACGGTAAGTGCTTTATCCTTATCGCCGCCATCATCAAGCCTGAAACTTTTTGCCATAACAAAACTCCCTTCAGAATTCACAGAATCCAATACCTTTGCATAATAGCCTTTGTTAATCAACACTATATCTTGGTCCAACTCGAATCAACCCCTCAATCGAGAGCGGCCACCGGAGCAAACCGCTTTTTTTAATTCTCTTCGAAAGCAAGCTTTAAAGGCACATCTTTGA
>PUNP01000072.1 GCA_003551785.1 Candidatus Brocadiaceae bacterium
GATGTTGGTGTTGATGACCCGCAAGGCAGGGGAATAATCACACCGGGACAGGTCGTTGATATAACGGTTAGACTGTTGAATGTTGGTGAAGGCACAGCAGAAGAAGCAACAGTGAATATAGAACTCGGCAATAATTTGTTTTTGGCTGATAATGCAGATAGAAGAAAACAAATTGGCACAATAGAACCGGGTGGTTATAGAGATATAAGTTTTAGTGCTTTTAGTAACAGGGAAGCTGAAGCATTTCCGGTAACGATATCTCTCAGTGAACGAACCGGAAAGTACGGGCTTCAGCCTACAGATCTGGGTTTAACGCTTCACACACCGCAACGTACAGCCCGCCAGCTTGTTGTTGAAGCTAAAGATATTGATCATAAAGCTCCTGATGTCCCCGGTTTAAGGATAAGTATAGAACGTGATATTCCACAAGCTGTTCAGCAAAATCCCGATGCAGTTGCCGTAATAATTGGAAACAGAACCTACCGTGGTGATACGCCTGACGTTTCATTTGCAATCAGAGATGCTTCGATGGTTCGCAAATATGTTGAAGAGGCTATGGGCTATCGTCCGGGAAATATTATTTATCGTGAAGATGCGACTTTTACCGACTTCCGGGTTTTGTTTGGAGATAAAGACAGCCCGCAGGGCAGGCTAAAAGATATGGTACGTGAAGGTGTAAGTGATGTTTTTATTTACTACTCAGGACACGGCGCACCTGATCCTAACACCAACACCGGTTACCTGATGCCCGTAGATGCTGACCCAAACAGGCTGTCTCTTTCGGGCTATCCATTAGAAGTTCTTTATGAGAATTTAGCGGAAATTGGAGCCCGCTCCCTTACTGTTGTTATAGATGCTTGCTTTTCAGGTGCGACAGGTGCAGGTGATATGCTAATTGCCGAGGCATCACCGATAGGTATAGAAATACGAGACCCATCAGCACGAATTGATAATGGCACCATAATTACAGCAAGCACCGGCTCACAAATAGCAAGCTGGCACCCGGAAAAACGTCACGGGCTTTTGACGTATTTCTTCCTGAAAGGAATACAAGGAGCAGCCGATCTTGATGAAGATGGCAGTATTACTGTAGGCGAGCTAAGGCAATACCTGGCTGACCCTGTGCATGGCTTGCCATATTATGCACGGCGCTTACACGGCAGGGATCAAACACCGCAGGTTTGGGGAAATGATAGTAGGATTGTAAGGTGAGGTTGATTGGTAGGTAGGTTATACCTGCATTAATCAAAGCACTTCAGAAAACAGATTTAATGTATGCTCCTGGTGGTTCGTTATACAGAATGGGTGAAAAGGCTATACCACATCTTGAAAAGTTAGCAAATGAAGGTTCTAAAAAAGACAAAAAAAATGCTGAAAAACTAATTGCTGAAATAAAATCATCCCAAGAAAGTACGCAATAAAACAATAAACCGCTTTTTTATAATCATGTTAAGAGCATTATTACTTACTAATTTATTATTACTTCTGTTTGCTTTAAATACCACCTCACAAAAGGTATTCAAAGTGCAGTTAGCACACCAGGCTGATGTGAAAGTTTATATAGTGGAACATCGCCATCAGGCTGATTTGCTTGTTTATAAAGTTGATTACCGGCACCGTGCAGGAGAGAATAACGGTTTGTGGTTCTTTACTGCTTACCGTCATCAGGCTGAAAAATCAATCTACTTTGTAGATCATTCCCACCAGGCTGATCTGAATATATATTTCGTGGACTATCCGCACCAGGCTGGCTGGAGAAGTAAGGATAAAATGCATTTGTTTTAAACTAAACAGCTAAGAAGGCCGTTTTCGAAGCTTCCGCAAACCTGCTGCTGCATTACCCCCAACGCAATTAAAACTGTCAGTACTCAACCTAAGGAGCTTACAACCCTGCCATCCTTAAACTTTATTTTCATTTTATCTCCAAAATCAAATAGGCGTTAGGGGTTTATAGCTCACAATGAAGATGATCCGACCCTTTAAATTTCCATAAAACAAGAGTTGTTGGTGAAAATTACATAAAATCATAAATGCAAAATTGACAACGTCACAATTTGTCATAGTTTGCCTGTATTTTTGGATAAAGATATTGAAATTACAAATATTTAAGGAGTTAAAATAATAATAAACTCGAATAATCCTTTTTAAAAAATTAGAGAATATGAGCCTTAACACAATGTCTATAAGAGAGGTTATCAAAAGTCAAATTTTTACCGGAATTGAATATTTTGATAATATAACAAAAGGTATGGAAAATGGTGAAGTCATCATTATCGGGGGCAGACCCGGCACCGGCAAAACTAATTTAGCCCTAAAAATAGCTACAAGTCTTAGTTTAAATCAAACTACAGGATTATGTTTTTACTCTTTGGAGCTTTCTGGCAAACAATTGACTAGAAGAATGGAAAGTGAGGATAGAATTAACCTTTTAAAACAACCAAAAGATTACTTTTTTATATGTGATTCAGAAAAAATTGATAGTAGAGATATAGAAAGTGATTTAAAAAAAATGATTTCAATTCAAACAAATATAAAAGTTGTAATAATAGATTATACTCAGTTGTTGATTGATTGTGAGAAAACTGAATTGTGGAACACATTTAAAAGAATAGCTGTTAAAGAACAAATTGTATTTTTGATCCTGTCACAACTTAATAAAGATATTACATATGAACAAATAGAGTCAAATCCACTTTCATGTTTCTTTAATATAAAACCTGACGAAGATATGGTTGACCATATGGTTTTTCTTTTTGATGGTAGAATAACTATACGAAGTTTATGCTAATTGCAAAATCTCATTCTTTATCTGTTCAATTTTCTGCTTATTTTCTGTTAATTCTTGTTGTGTACCATTTCCTGATGAAGATAATGAAGCTTATATTATTAAAGAACCTTTGTAATACTTTAAAATAAGGATCTGGACTATACCCGACAGAAA
>PUNP01000007.1 GCA_003551785.1 Candidatus Brocadiaceae bacterium
CGGAAATCCGCACATCGGCCGCAAGCACAGCTCCATCCCCGATTGTTACGCTTCCAGCCATCCGTGTATATCCGGCGAGAATGCAATTTTTTCCTATCCTGCAATTATGGGCGACCATGCAATGCTTATCAATCTTGGTTCCCTCACCGATAACGGTATCTTCAAGCATGCCGCGATCTACAGTGGTATGACCGCCGATCTCAACCCGATCGCCTATGATCACCCTGCCCAGGTGCTGAAGCCGCCGGCTGACTCCTTCCCGCTGCAGGAAACCAAACCCTGAATCACCAATTAATGCGTGCGGACCAACCGCACAGGATTCTCCAATCACAGTATATGACATTATACACGCTTGTGCAGATACAGAAGTAGAATGGCCGATTTTTACGCCGCGGCCTATGTAGGCAAGAGGGGCAATTGCAACCCCATCGCCTATCCTGGCCCCACCTTCTATAATGGCATTATGCCCCACGGAAACTCCATTGCCAAGCTCTGCATCTGAGGCGACTTGAGCCTCTTTGCTGATCCCTTCGGGCTGGCTGCAGCGTTCTTTATAGAAAAATTCCAGAATATCTGCAAGCGCTGATTCGGGGTCCTTAACAATTATATTTGTTCCTTCAAAAGCAGGCACGGGCTTAGGAGAAACGAGGACAGACGCACCGCAACCCGAAGCGCGCTCAAGAAATTTTTCTTCACGGACAATCGCAATGTCACCTTCTGATGCATTCTCCAATGTATTAATACCTTTGACCTCCGCATCCCCATCTCCTTCCAGCCGGCCCCCTGTCAGTTCAGCTACATCCCGGGCGGTTGTATCAGCCATAAAAAAATGCCTCCAGAGCCTGTCGCACAATAATTCTCCAAACCAACCATTGGATCGGACATCTGTATGAGCAAGGCGGCTCATTTCCCTTACTCATATGCAACTAATTCCAAACTGTTCTAAATTTACCTGATTTTCGTTCGTGATTCAAACCAATAGGCAAAAAATCAGCAAATGGAGCCTTTTTTTGTCAATTCATGCATATTTTCCTGGCCCTGCTCGGAGCGGAGACGTATTTTCCACTTCGCCACAGTTTCAGAAGGTTATGAGTAGCGCATATCAGCGACCATTCGCTGCGACAAGCATCAGTGCCGCGTCTCATAAACCGCTCACAGTGGCGAACCTCCTTGATCTGGCCGAAAACCGGCTCAACTGTCTTTCCGCGTTTCTTGTATAATTCTCTGCAACGCTCAGTCTTAAGCTTCATCTCCATTGCATCTATCGGTCCCAGACCCTCCGGTATGCTTTCCTCCGGTATCGGCTCATCTTCCATAGACTCTCGCTGTTTATGATCTTTGGCCACAGCTATCAGCAACTCGATATCAGCAGGTGATTTCTTTTCCAAATTTTCTTCGCTCAGATAACCATTATCCGAGGATGCCGTCTCTATATTTTCTTCTATACCAACACTTTGGCGATTCGATTCAGCCTGTTCAAGCATGGGATGCAGTTGCTTCTTATCGTTTTCTTCTTGAGTAATGTCTTCTGCTATAATTATCTGATCGTCTGTTACTACCGCCTGGGCGTTAAAGCCTTGAACATACCCTTTTCGTGTTTTCATGATCCGGCTTTCAGGATCAGTGACATTGGCCTTGGCGTCATTGTTTACCGCTTCCTCCGGTGGTTTCGGTTTGCGCCCGCGGGCAGCTTTGCCGGTCGCTTCCTCTTTCGCTTTGCGCTGATCGATTTTCTCCTGCTGCTCCTGACGAGCCTGCTCTTGCTGGCGCACCAGTCGCTCCTTACAATCTTTAAGTCGATTCAGCCTGCTCTCACGGTCTTTCAGGCCCTCTGGAAGTTCATCACCGCGTTTTCCCGAACCAAAGGTTTCGTCTTCTTTTTTATCTTCTTGTTCTGCCTCGCTTAACATTTTCTCTATTTCTTGCTCTAAATGTTTCAGCTTGCGATTTGCCGATAGCGAGGCGTTAGCCTTAACTTTCGTGCCATCCAAAGAAACGTGACCTAACTTGACCAGGCCAGCCTCTGCGCAAAGTCGCAGTATCTCTACAAACAGCTTCTTCAGGTGAGGGGCATTTTGCTGTCTGAATCTGCTTATGGTGCTGTGGTCAGGCTTCTGATTGGCCGTGATAACCTTATACGCAACATCAGTCTGACAGTAGTGCTCGATGCGTCTGCTTGATCGCTCGCCGGTGCAGTATGCATAAACCAGAAGCGCCACCATCATCTCCGGATGGAAGGCTGTGTTACCCACACCATCGCTGCGATAACTTTCATAAAACGGCTCCAAATCTATCTGACCGACCGCGTCAATTACAAACCATGCCAGATGATCCTTCGCCAGCCAATCGCTTACCGAGGGCGGCATCAGGTACATCTGGTCTCGGTCAAAAGAGTGAAAATTGTATCCCATGTCATAATCCCGTATAATGAGTATCTCGATTCATTTTCAAAGATTATAGTACAAAAAGCAAGGATGTTGCAACCGCATAGGATGACCAACGTTTCACCAGCTATGTGATGTGCATTGGTAATTGTGCAACAGGCTCCTATTATGAAAAAAATGAAGAACATGAAAAATAGTAAAGCAGTTTTGGCAGGCATAATAATCGGATTTGCGCTCGGAATTTATTTCGGGCCGGTCGTAGCCCTTTCCGAGCGTGAAAACAACCAGAACGAGTTGCAGGAAAAATTTTTCCAGCCGCTAGCCGAAGCAGTTCATCATATTCAGAACCGTTATGTTGACGACGTGACCCCTGACCGGCTTCTGGAAGGTGCGTATCACGGAATTATGAACGAACTGGACGACTACAGCGCCTATATACCAGAGGAGAGGCTTGATCAGTTTGAGGAGGACGCTATAGGGGAGTTCGGTGGGCTGGGGATACAAATAACATTTGATCCTTTCGAAAGAATTCTTAGGGTGGAAGAACCGATC
>PUNP01000082.1 GCA_003551785.1 Candidatus Brocadiaceae bacterium
ATGTGTCATTCGCGTAAATTCGCAAGATTCGCGGTTGAAAAAACTTTGCGATCTTTGCGTTCTTTGCGAGAGAAAAACAAAATTATCTCGCCCGATGACGCAACGGAATACGGGCAAGAGGCAGGCTGCAGTTTCTGACAGGATTTACAAGATAATCAGGATAATAAATCATGATATAACAATAATTCTGCCAACCTGTAGTGAGTTTTATCCTTTAAACCGACTTTTTCCGCTTCAGAAAATCGCTGTAAGCCTGATTATGACCATGAATCAAAAACATAAATCATTGTTATTGTGAATTTTATGTAAACAAATATAGTATCTGACCCCGATATGAATTGCTTGAAATTTCCCTAATGCCGATTACGCTAAAAGTCGACCGCATGATGACTGGTCCCGTGGTATGCCCTTTCGCAGGTGCATAATCCACCAGGCGGAGCGTGGTCAGACTGAAAAACGAATATCCGCACCAGATTCGCGTAAATTCGATAGATTCGCCGTGCCTGATCCATACGCAAGGTGGTCAGGCGGTTGAAAATGGCTTAAACCGCGTTTTGGATGCCAAAAACTAGTTTTAAGCATATAAAATCACAGTTTTTTGTCGTAAAGATTTTTAAATAAACAAGTTGTGTGCGCACGGCACCTATAAACACGTAAAGAGGACTGTTGCAATGACCACACTTACATTAAAATGCCCTGATCGTTTAGCGGAACAACTGGAATCTTTTGTTAAAGAAGGATGGGCAACCGACACTGATGAAGCTGTTACAGAGGCACTGCGCCGTTTCCTTGAGTCCCACCACCGCCCTGAAGTTTTACGCTCGCAAGTTCTTGAGGATGTAGAGTGGGGGCTTCATGGTGAAGATTGAAGCAAATGCAATAGTAGTCGATGCTGGCCCTTTGATACATCTTGATGAACTTCAATCAGTTGATCTTCTGGAGGATCTTTCACCACTGGTTGTGCCTCAGGCTGTATGGCGCGAAGTTGGCAAACATTGCAAAAAACTAGACTCTTCTCAGTTTCGCAACCTCAGTATAGTAAGTGAGAAAGCGCCTATCTCGGCTCGACTTAAAACACTAGCGGAAAATTTTGCTTTAGACTTAGGTGAAATCGAAGCTTTGGCTTTAGCTGAGCAACACCAATTAACCATGTTTTTGACCGATGACACAGCTGCGAGGCTGGTGGCAGAATCGCTGGGATTCCGGGTGCACGGCACGATTGGCTTGATAGTCCGTGCCATCCGCAGAAGATTGCGCACTCAATCACAAGTTGTTGGTATGCTTTCATCTATCAGGGAAACGACGACTCTTCATTTATCTAGTAAGCTTCTGTCAGAAGTTCTTGAAAATATAGAGAAATCAAATCAATAAAGCGATCTCCATAAAATTCACTAGATTCGTTCGATTCGCCGTGCCTGATCCACACGCAAGGTGGTCAGGCAGTTGAAAAAAGGACACATCTTAACCGCTAATCCAGCTAATCTCCGCTAATAAAATAACTCCGTAAACTGAGCCCCTTGTGTCATTCGCTTGATTCGAGGTTCAAAAAGAATTAGAGACGGAAAGATTAATCGCAGCTTAAAACATCAATTCCATGGGCAAAATCGGCCTTCTAAGCACTTTTTCAAGGGGGCTGATTTCGGCAATCCATTGATAATCAACTACTTGCTTTGGTCCGACCCGAATGCGCAATATCGAAGAACAAGAGGAGATCTCCGGAGACCGGGAATCCTGCATGGAAGGTTTATCGCGTCTTTTCGGTTTATGGAATGACAGGAATATAGCTCTGTCAGATATACGAAAAAAGGCGTGGAATTACCGGGGAGTCCATAATGACACTGCTTGATACCGATGTATTGATTGAGATACTCAAAGGACAGTTTGGCAGTCGCAAGTAGTAACGACGGGACTCTGGACCGTCGTCTCTGCCCGACTCTGTGCTCTCTAACGAACGAAGTGAGTGGGTGGTAAAAAATTGTTGCCATTCGCATAGATTCGCGTGATTCGCGGTTGACAAAAAGAATTTATTTCAAGTAAACAATTTAAAAAACCGCCTCGAACTCAGCAGTGTTATTGTTTATCTCATGCAAATAGATATAGTATTTGCCGGGCCACAACTACTGATACAAGGTCTTAACAAAATGATTTTAGATTCTGACAAACAAGATGAACTTAAAAAAGAACTTGTTGAATGTCTCCGACAAGACCCCGAAATAAAACGAATTGTTATCTTTGGTTCCTTCCTGAATTCTAATGCCCCGGATGATCTGGATGTAGCTATTTTTCAAGATAGCAAACAGGCCTACTTGCCGTTAGCCATGAAATATCGGCGTCAGACGCGCGCTCTAGCGAAAAAAGTACCTTTGGATATAATTCCTATCCGACCAGGCGCCGAGAATGATTTTTTACTTCAGGAAATTGAGGAAGGAGAAACTATATATGAGCGATGAATACAGCCAATGGCTGCGTTACGCCGATGAAAATCTGGAGATAGCGCGTCTGGCGCTTGAACACAAATACTACAATGCCTGTCTGCAAAATGTCCAGCAGGCGGTAGAGAAATATTTGAAAGCGACATTGCTGTATAATAAATCCCGCTTCCCTAAAACGCATAATATTGAAATGCTGAGGCAACAGTTAGCTGATTTAGGAATTGAAATTTCCATATCAGATGAAGAAGCTGAACTGTTAGACACTATTTATGTTCCTTCCAAATATCCTCTTGGCAATGCGTTGCCTGATTTCGTGCCGGACAGCAAAATAGGGGAACAATGTTTAGATATTGCTGATCGAGGGAAAACTAAAATTTCACAGGTAATAGAAAACAATTAAAACGTCAATTCCATTCGCGTAGATTCGCCTGATTCGCGGTTGAAAAAAAGAATAGAGACGGAAAGATTTGTCGCAGCTTAAAACATCAATTCCAGGGGCAAAAT
>PUNP01000547.1 GCA_003551785.1 Candidatus Brocadiaceae bacterium
CAATGATGAAGAAATCAATCTTACTCGTCGCTGCAATTATCTTTCCCATGCTAACAATGGCCTTGGGAAACATGGAAACGGTAGAATTTAAAGTGAACGGCAACTGTGGGGGCTGCAAGGCAACCATCGAACAGGCTGCCCAAATAGAAGGGGTTTCTGAAGCAGAATGGTCAGTGGAAACAAAAATGCTCTCCTTAACATATTGCACGGAAACCGTTGATCTTGATGACGTGTATCAGGAGATTGCCGACGCCGGCTATTCTTCTGAAAAACTTGAGGCCGCCGGAAACAGCAGCTGTGGGAGTGATGAAGCTACATCAGACTGTGGCTCAGGGACCTCCTCAGGCTGCTGTTCTGATTAGGTAAGCCAATACGCTGCTGTTTAGCTCAAATTTCCAAGGATTAAAGAGCATTTGCAATGACAATGACTTATAGCACATGCATTCCTGCTTGGCATGGATGTGTGTGCTTTTTTATTGAATGAAAGTTGTTTATGCGATACAACCTTGTTAATTCATATAGTCACCCACGGTGTTATCCGTAATGTATTGCACCGGCTGCGAAGGAGCTGGATAGCCTTGGGCCGCAATGTAATCGATCAGGTCATCAATTTGTGCCTGGGTGATTTTCATGTTGCGGGTGACTCCGTATTCCTCAATATCCATGTCAACTGGCGTAAGGAATCCCCAGGCCTGGAAGAACTCAGTCATGTCGGTTTGCGCCACATCGCAGACAATTCTTACAAACTCAAGCTGGCACTCCCCATCAGTTGGAGGGTCCGGGTTGAGCCTGATTTGCTCGTGTACATCTTTATAGAAGTCGGTGTAAGACTGTGCATGGGCAAAGTACAATTGCAGCTGCCAGAAGGGCACAAGCTGAGAAAAAACATCTTCGTGGGCTATATGGGGAATGCTGGCGGCGATGATCTCCTCAAAAGCCTTTTCATACCTGTTGGCATAGCCGGGCACGTGTTCATTCTGAAGCCGTGAGGGGTTGCCAAAGCTTATCTGGGTATGTTGCGAGTAAATGTTCACGGTCACTTCGGTCATGCCAATCCACATTAAACCTGGACGTGTCTGATGTATGTGACCCGTTTCATGTGCTGGCCCCCAAATATGGTCGCCCCTTAACAACTCGTACCTTGCAATGTATTGCAGAGTGGAAGGCGCATATTCGGTGGCGTCTTGTGTTGCATGCATGTATACATTAGGACTGACATTGGTGCGGTAATACAGCCGTCCGGCTGGCACCCGGTCATATTTATAGAGGCCCATTAACTCCTGCTGCATCAGCACAATGCTGTCATACACCTCCACAAGCCGTAGCGCATCCGAAGTGTACTGCCTGAGTTCATCGGTCGTGAAGGTAATGAGCGATTTTTCCCCCTTCAGGTCAAAGAAGTCGTAGCTTGCTTTGGCGATGAGCTCGTCCCAGTCGTCATTATTATGCACCCCCAGCTCGAAATATCCGTTGATGCTGCCAGAGGCGATGTTTACCTTTGCCGTGTGTTCAATTTCTGTCTGATAAATCAGGTATACCAGCCCTGTTTGACTGGCAGTGATTCGGTTGGGCCCTGGATTAAGGAAGTAATCCTTTCCGCTGTAACCCTGGGTATGATCTACGATACGAAGTACAAGATCGGACTTTGTTTCGTTCACGAAAACCACCAGCTCCTCGCCGGCCTCCGCATATATACCTGTGACATTGTTGTAGGGGCCCATCCGGTTAGTTTTGTTCTCTGCGCTGATCATGGCAGGGTCAGGATAGCTATGGTAAAGCCCCACACGCTGCTCTTCATATACCTCGTCATAAATAGCCAGGGCCATGTTGCGAATGAATTCGTTGTCTATACCCTGCAGCTCAGTGCGGCTCACACCCTCTCTTATACTGGAAAAGCTCATATCGGTGAAATAGGCTGCATAATCCCCTGCCTGGTCATTGAAAGCAAAGAATTCGAACTGCGATGCAGAAATGAAATCGTTGCGTCCCCTGGTGGCAACCAGCCTGATCTTATGCGGTGACTCAAGACCACCGGGGAAGAGGATTCGCTTGGTCGTAGAATTATCTGCAAAAACCTCATCGGCAAGTCTTGAAAAATCGTCCTCACCCTGTTCCTGAATCCAAACCTCGGTTTCAAGGATAAAACCATTGACCCCGCCATCCTTCCGGGGATGGTAGAGCAGGTAATCGATTCTTTCCACTTCAGTCGAAAAAACAAAGTCGATCACCAGGGGAACTTCAGGAAATAAGCTTTGGTCCCAGCGACTGTGAAAAAGCGTCGAGTAGTCACCATCCAGTGCCCTTGAGATCTCCTCTCCCGGCTGGTGCTCGCTGGCGGAAGCTGAAGATGTAAAGACTTGTATGTCGGTTAAAATGTCCGAGGCCTCGGCTGGAACATAAGATTCCATTTGGTCGCCGGGATCCGTATCGTCTTTGCCGCAGGAGGAGGACAAAAACAAGAAAACAACAAAAAAGGTGATGGATGAATTAAAGAAGGTTTTGAAGATCTGCATTGATTATATATTAGGTTTGCGGGGTGAGCTTCCTGAATTTATGGAGGCAAATATAGTAAACTCTGCGCATTTGGTGAATTGACCATTGCAGGTAAAGCGCGAAGAACAGCAAATCATAATGGTTGCATCAATGCCCACCCTTGCTGTTTGGATGTTAATCGGAAAGATACAGATGAATTTTTTTTGTCAGCAAATCCTTGTTTAAGGGCTTGTCAACCACATCATCCAATCCGGATTGGAGGAAATGCGCCTTTTCATCCTTGAGGGTGCGCGCGGTTAAGGCAATGATGGGCGTATGCTGGTTCTTTCCTTCTGCCTTTTCTTGTTTTCTGATGGCTTCGGTGGCCTGTACGCCATCCATCACCGGCATCTGGATGTCCATCAATACCAGGGCCGGACGAGCTGACTGCCACCGCTCAGCAG
>PUNP01000696.1 GCA_003551785.1 Candidatus Brocadiaceae bacterium
GGCCGCGCTCGTCGAACAGCATGGACTGGAGTCCGCCTTCGGAGGTTTCGGTGCGCGGTTCATCGACCTGTTCGATGGTCTGAAAGGGCAGGACGATGTTGCAGATTTCGCCTGACTTTCCGTTCCAGACGAGTTCGACCTCACGTTTATCGTCGAAGAGCAGGAACCGGTATTTATCCGGGAGGGGAAGTTCGCGGTCGATACAGCGCTGAATCTCCTGTTTTTCCTGATCGGTCAGCTTCGCCATATATGTAATGCTCCGGTTTTAGAATTTAATAGTTTCTGGTTTCTTAAGAGTGAAATTCAGTTTTCCCAGTGCAAGTCAATGTAATTGTGTGTTTCTTCTAGGTCAAGGGGCCTCGTAGAATTACCAGCTCTGATGTAAAATTCCTTTCCGGACTTATCTTTCAGGAAAACAGGCGCTGGGCTCTGCTCAATCTTAACGATACACACGTCTTTTTGATCCTTTTGATCGAACTTTATCTTGACATACTTGGAATGTTCGGCTCCTAAGTAATCAATTATTGTTTGTGTTAATGCCTGTTCAAAGCCGTCTTTATCCTGGCGAGAAAGTGTTTTCATGTCATTTTCAAGACCAAAAGTGGAGCCGTCATCAAGTATCCCGATAAGTAGAACTCCCCCCTCCGTATTCATAAATCCCGCAATGCTTTTTGCTATTACTTTTTGCAGGGCCTTATTTACCTTTTCTTCCCGTATATCCCATCTTAGAGTGGCTTTAAACTCTACTGTGGCATTTTCGCCGTGCCTTATGTAATCTTCAAGGGTTTCTTCCTTTTCCACCGGCAATTCATGCAGAAGCTCTTGCATGTATTCATTAATAGCATTGGCTAAAAGTTCTCGGCGCTTTGAAAGAAAATCCTCATAATTTTCCACTTTCCACAGGTCTGGGTTTTCCGGGATGAATTGTTTTTCCAGGGCCTCCGGGAATTTATTCTTTATTTCTGGTAAGTATTCGACGGGAGAATCATTTGAGATTCCAAGATTTGAACTGCTCGTGAGAAATGCTCTGTTGGCTATTTCGTTTACAATTTTTTTATGCAAGTGGCTTTCTTCTGAATACAACGTTGAATAAAGCAAAGATTTCGGAAAAATGTGATGGCTCTGCACTTTGTAAAACTTCCCGACCGTTTTACTAAGTGGGCTCCCATTTGACCAATCAATAGCTCCGTTGGCCTTTGCCAGAATATATGTCATACGGTAAAGAGGATGCTGTATATTACGACCTTCGAAATCATTAGGTTTAACTTCTATACGGCCGCGCTGATCGATAATCGCATCTATCAGGTCTTTGCAAGGATTCGAACTTTTTATAACAAGCGAAATGTCGTGGTCTAACCTCTGGTCGGTCTGACTTGTATATCTTGCCCAAGTATGTGCTGCATAAATCCAATGGAAGAAATGCTTCATCATTTTTTGGTCTTCAAAATGACCATTATTCCTTGATAAATAAACCACAACAGGTACCAGAACATTAGTTGTATTTAAATCATCAGCGGAATGTATATGTGCTTGTGGAGGTAAAATGGTAACCAGGTAATCCAACACTATAGAGAGGTTATCCCATCCCTCTTTAAGTCTGTCTTGTGGTACTTCATGAATAGAGTCAAACAAGCCGCTACCGGTCACTACACCTGTCAAACATCGAACCATGAATTTCAAGTCAAACTCAAAATTGTTTTCGGAAAGTTCAACAATCTTTTTCTTCATAACACGCCTGGCGTCCGGCCAGTCGCCACATATATGAGCGAGTGCAAGCTCTGCGTCAGAAAGCTTTGTGCCAAGGCTGTTTACCCTGTCGAAGACATCTATTGCTTCATTAACATCCGCACTGTCGGGAACGCTTTGGACGGGAAAATCTCTTTCGAATATGTTTTGAAGTCGGGTTAAGTTGCTTTGAAACTTATTTGCCATTTCAAATTTCTCATTCTTCTCACCAAAAAATTGATCCACTATACTAAAAACACTAACCTGTTTTGTGAAACAATCGGTAAGCATAACCCAGACAGGATTGTTTTTAATACTTGGCTTGTAGTAGAGGAAAGTGCCGTTCTCAAGGTTAAAGTAGAGGTTTCGCGGATCGGTTTTTATTTCATGTTCCTTATAAAAAGGCGGGAAGTCATTTTGCATCAGTAAATACAAAGTTGTTAAGCGTTGCTGACCGTCTAAAATAACAGTAACCGTACCTATTTTCTCAGGAATTTTATCAATATTTTTAAGCTCAGGAGGATTAGGCGTATCCCAAAATAAAAGGCTGCCGGTAGGATAGTTCTTAAAAAGAGAAACCATAAGCTGTTTGGCCTGCTCTTTATCCCATATGTATTCTCGTTGAAACTCAGGCATTACCAAATTCAAATTCTTTATCGCTGCCAAAAGATCACCCACTTTCATAAGAGCCTCCTTTTTTGTCAGAATACAACTATCCTAATTATATAACTTTAAAATATCACACATACCGTATTTTTTCTTTTTCTTTAATAGCTGGATAAAACCTTGCGCAAATTTTTTCCATGTGTTTTTCCACCCTCTCCTTTATGATACGAATAAAACCTCAAAATGTCAAAAAAAGGGGCCGGTATTTTATTGAGATAGTTCAGGATAGAGATTTCAGCATAGTATTTGGTGCAGTAATCAGGGCAGTATCAGCATAAACTCTACCAAAACATCAACTTTGGGGAGATTTTTTGGTATAGTATAGTACAGTTTTTGCTTTTTACAAACGCCGCATCACTATTTTTTACTATCTCTGCCCCATAAACCTTTCGCCCATATTTTACTTCCATACTGCATACCATAGCTGTAGAGCACTGATTAAGGCAGGCAAAAGTCAAAAAAAGTTCACCTGGCAGTAGTAGGTCATACGCGGAGAGGACTCTTTCAGCAAAAGTTCGCCTGCCTTAAAAACTTTTCATCAA
>PUNP01000708.1 GCA_003551785.1 Candidatus Brocadiaceae bacterium
CCCAGAAATAGTGAAGATTGCCGTTGGACAGTATCACGAATCTGACATTCAGGTTTTGCGCATACCGGCGGGCTTGTTCCTTGCCGTCCAGCGGGTTCTTTTCTTCGCTTTTAGCTTCCAGAACGACGAAAGGGAAGCCCTTTTCATCCAATAGGATATAATCGACATAGCCGTTTTTTGTTTTCTCAAAATCTTCGCCGAGTTCGTTCAGGGCTTGTTCAGTGATCTTGACGTTGCTTTCCAGGCGAACGTTGGCCGGGCCTCCCGGCGAGTCAAAAAAACGCCATCCGGCATCCTCGAGATATTTATTGATTCGAATTCGCGCTTTAGCTTCTTTTTCCATAGTTGATCCAAAAAACAGATCAATCTGTGTGTGAAATATGTGTGTAGATTCTTAGAGCATACTATGCCATATGCAAAGTCATTTCAACCCTGGTCAAATAGCATTACTGTGCCATCAGAAAACACGGACACCCGATGTGAATTATAGTAGCGATATTTTCCCAACGTCCTTTCCTCTATGAGATCATGAGAAAAAGGGTCGGGAGCCAGGCCGGCATCATACACGTCCCGCCTTACTCCTTGAAATACCGAACGGCGGAGATCCGATTGTGTCAGTTTGAATTCTGGTTTCCTCTTATAAAGATGCTTATAACGCTTTGATTCCTCAGGCAACCAGTCGCTGAACCACCGACCAAGGAATACATCGCCTTCTATTGTGACCGATTCGAGATAGCCACGCTCCGCTTTTTCTTCGAAAATAGTTTTGTAAATAGATTTTCGATTGTGGAGGTAGTCAAGAGCAAAGCGGTTCAAATGATATGCGCTTCGCGGCAGTCCGATGTATTGTAAAACTCTGCAATAGTGCTTAAGCCGAAAATATCGGTCACCGCCTTTGTCGTAGAGCTCTTTGAATGAACTTTTTTCGGGATCAGCAAGGATAATTTTGGGGCTGTTTCCGTTGCGCTCAACACACGTGGAAATGATTAACTCAACATCAAAATACTGATTTCGGTTATGATGTGCCGTTTTCTTTTGAAGTCCGCTATCAATTTGGTCTGATTGATTAACTCTATGACTGGTTCCTTTTGCCTCAAATATACAGTCCAACGGTCCGTTGGTGCCGCGATAATCAAATCTTTTTCCTGGAGCGGGCAATGGTCCAAGCTGATCCCATGGGATGCGGAAAAAGCGCTCTGCAAGAAGGCACATCATACCTATTCCGATTTCATTGCTACGGTTCGTTTGCAGGTCAGATCCATAGCCTCCATTAAATGAAAGATGCTGCCCATATAGATCCAAGATACTTGTATACAGCCACGCATTTTTCAAACATTCGTCTCTTGGTGACTGTGGCAACGCTGCGGTTTTACATCCAATGGCCTGTATCAGCTCCCGGGGAGTAAATGAGAATCCAGTTTGGTTGAGATTACGCAAGGAATTGTATGCTGTGTTATGAGTCGGTAATGGACCTCTTGGCGATATTTCTACCTGTATTGTATGAGTTCGATCCAATGCTGCGTCAAGTTGTTGCTGAGTCAATGCAGTCATTTTTTGATCTCCTTTGGAAATCGGATCTTCATCAGTACATTCAGAAAAAAACTGTCAACATGCCTGACTTAACCCATTAAAGGCCATTTTTTATCTTTCAACAGACTCCGATTCCGCTTCTTTTTCTTTTTCCGCCAGGTACTGTGACCTGATATCCGATAATAATTTTCCCTCTTCCGTTTTCCAACTTGTCCAGCCATTAACGGTTGTCCTCTCACTGCCGGCATCCTGAATACACGCGAGGGCTGCGTAGGACAAGCTTGAGTAATTTTGTTCCAGCACCGTGATACTTCCCTCGGAGGATAGAAGACCTTTATACGTTCTGCGCCTTTCGCCGCGTGGCTTGTAGCTCAATGTTAGCTCAGCACCTTCATTAAGAAATCCAGCGTTTATAAGATCTGATAAAGATACATCATATGTTCGTATGCCGGATTTGGGCTGGTTATTTCTATCGGTGGTATCTAAAGCAGGACGGTATTCCTCTGGGATGTCATATGCTATGATTTCCGGGGCGCCAAATTGGGAATATTTCTTGACTATCCAGAGCCGGACGTCATTTTTAAGTGTTTCGGCCCACTCACGAAGGTCGGTTGAAACGTTGTCGATCGGCATCCCAATAATCGGCGGTTTTTCGAAAATATCTCCCAGGACCTTACGAATATCTATGTCCTTGATACCCTCATCTTCAAATTTTTCTTTGATGGTATTGTCCTCGGTAACCATTTGGACAAGTAATTCCGTGAGCAGCTGCCTGGTTTCCGGACGAGATACTGCAAGGAGTTGTTTTGTAATCTGGGGGGCGATATGTGTCCATACACTGTGGTGTTCAAGCTCAGCCTCAACTACGTACCAAACGCGTGATGCAATATCGACCGCAAACCCATCGGGTACTGTACCAAATCCATCCTTTGTCTTGATTTTAGCTTTTGGTATAAAGACCGAAGAGGGGCCAAAGAAGTGTTCTGAATTTGTGACAACCAGATCCTCTATTTCTTGCTCGTTGATAAACTTAGATTCAATCAGCTTCCTGTCTTCCAAAATAATCATTTTTTGCTATCCATAAAAAATTGTCAAACGGGATTTTTTTGTGAATCTGGCGTCGGAGCTTTGGCCTATATTTTACACAAAGAACAGCAAGAATCAAGTTTATTGATTATACCTGGACTATCGACTACGGATTCATGTGAAGAGGATCAGTGAAAGCGGCAGAGATGCCCTGCCTCAGAACAAGACAAATGAATTGAGGCATCGAACCTCATTTCATTTAACGCTCCCGCGCCTCTCCCTCAGTTCCCCGGACGCCGGCTGCAAATTCTCAAGGCGGCAAGGAATTGTTTGGCGCAGGGCTGCGGAAATTTCCTTGCAGAGAATTCCCAGCCGG
>PUNP01000749.1 GCA_003551785.1 Candidatus Brocadiaceae bacterium
AGTTCGGAAGGAAAGTCTAATTGAGGCGTTTGCGCTGTAAGGCAATTTATCAATTATTTAATCAAAATTACCTTAAAATCAGATTCAAAAAGCTTCGGGCTTTAAATTTACCCTTGTTTTATTTGATTATTATTATTATTTTCTGATTTTACAGACAAATCCCATTATTAATATACACCTCTACTGTCGGCATAACATATTTTCGTTTTGTTTTTAAGCCGCTATAAGCGACCTGATCTCTTCAATCTTTTTTTCTCTTACCTTACCCAGCGCCATGGCAAGCATTACAATCATTGCTATTGAACATCTGAGTCGCATTTTTTTCATTCCTCTTATATAGTGGTTTTCAAATCCAAATGATACATCCAACCTGCTGTTTATTCTCTCTAATGCAGTTCTCTTTTTATACTCTCTCTCAAATGTGTAACTTGACCTGGCCAGTGGTGTAAATATTCTGCGGTCTTTTTTTATCGGTATCCTTACCACTCTGCCATATTTTCCATAGCTGCCTTTACCGCACCTGTTCTCTGCCTTGCATTTTATTCCCTTAGCCGCAAGCGGACACCTGTATTTTAACTTACCCCTGCTTTTCTCAAACCCGCAGTAAATCATGTTGCGTTTTTTCATAGTATTCATATCGTAACAGAAAACATTTCCGTGGTAATCATAAAGAACATTATCGGCATATTCGGAATCCGCCAATTTCTGATCAAAGTCTCTCCAGCCTCCCTTTATATCTATTATTGGTTTTATCTGATAATCATCCCAAAGAAATTTATTGTTATATTTCGAATCATATCCTTTGTCTCCTACCAGACTCTTGCACTTGCCAACAATCTCCGGATTAATATCGCTGAGTTCTTCTATCATCGGCTTAAGCTGTTTCATGTCGGATGCCGAGGCCCTGGTTATTTTAAAACTGACCGGCAACTCATAATTCACATCCCCTATTATGTGTATCTTGTATCCGAACCAGCTGGTGAATTTTTTCCAGAGGCTCCCGTCTTTTCTTTTTCCTTTGTAGGTTTTAACCCCTTTGTCGGCATCCAAATCCCGCCGCCCGTCTCTTTTTCGTTTTTTAGATACCCGGCGAGCATGGCTTTCTATTGCTTTGCCATCAATACCAAGTCTTTCCCCAAATCCGGGAAGTTCTTTCATCAAAGATTTAACCAGGCTTTCAAAGACCTTATCAACTTCGTCTTGGTGCCTGATGACTTTCTTCAGAAACCTCGTGTATACACTTGGATTCGGAACGGCTTCTTTGCCTTTTATAGTCTCAAAACCGCACAGTTTAAGTAAATCACCATTTCTATTAAGTTCTCTCCTTAAACTCTCTATGCTCTGATGCTGGTAGACAACTGCCGCCAGCATTGAGTTCCATACCGCGCGCACAGGATAGTCGTCCCTCCCTTTACCTCGCTCTTCTTCGAGCTTTCTCATCAGGCACTCATCATCTAATGTTTCAAGAACCAGCTGAAGTCTCCGAAGGTCTCCGATTTCCTCCAGGTCTTGCCAACTGAACAAATTTTTTTGTATACTCGCCATGGGTAGTTTCTCCTTTTTTTTACACGCTTACACGATAAGTATACCATATTTATCGTCGAGAAGCTACCCCTTTTTTCTATCAAAGAGCATGCCTGGGGTGAATTTCCCCATAATTGCTATCACCTAAAACTCTTCTCGTCAATCTAACTTGGGGTAAAAGCCTTTTTTGATACTTTTTATTTATTGTCCATATTTGCTAACAGCGCAAATGCCTCTAATTGAAACGTCGCTGGAAGAGATCCTGCAGCAGGGAGCGCAGGATTTATTGAAGAAAGCAGTGATTGTTGAGGTTGAAGAATTTCTTAAAGATTATGAGGGTTTAAAGGATGACACCGGCCGGCAGCGAATAGTCAGAAACGGTTATCATAAACCCCGGAAAATAATCTGGAGTGGCGGAGAAATCGAGGTCAGAATGCCCAGGGCAAAAGACAGGAAGAATGAGATTAAATATCAGAGCAGCTTAATACCGCCGTATTTGAGGAGAGCAAAAAGCATGGATGAATTTATACCATATTTGTATTTAAAAGGAATATCGACCGGGGATTTTACCGATGTTTTAAGTAAGCTTCTGGGGAAACCCGTCAATCTTTCCGCATCCACTGTTGTGCGGCTAAAGGAAACATGGCAGAAAGAATACGAAGAATGGCATAACAGGGATTTATCAGACAAGCGCTATATTTATTGGTGGGTAGACGGTATATATTTTAATGTTAGGCTTGAGAATGAACGCAGCTGTATCCTCGTAGTCATAGGCGTCACGGAGGACGGCAAAAAGGAGTTGATAGCGGTCTTGGACGGATATCGGGAAAGCAAAATATCCTGGAAGGAGCTGCTAATGGATTTAAAGAGGCGGGGTTTGACAGAAGGTCCTAAATCGGCCATTGGAGACGGCGCTCTTGGTTTCTGGGCGGCGTTACGTGAGGAGTACCCCGGAACCCGGGAACAGAGATGCTGGGTACATAAAACTGCTAATGTGCTGGATAAAATGCCAAAATCGGTACAGGAACAGGCAAAACGGAAGATACACGAAATTTACCTGGCTCCGACAAAAAAAGAAGCTCTGATATCATTTGATGAATTTGTAAAATTGTATGAAGCAAAATATCCTAAAGCCGTGACGTGCTTATTAAAGTCTAAAGACGAAACTATGGCTTTTTATGATTTCCCGGCAGAACACTGGAGACATATTCGTTCAACGAATCCGATAGAATCTACATTTGCTACTGTCAGGCTAAGAACAAAAAGAACAAAAGGATGCGGTTCACGAACCGCAACATTAATGATGGTTTTTAAATTGACAGAATCAGCCCAGAAACGATGGCATAGGATTCATAGTTTTAAGTTAATACCGCTGGTTTTACAGGGAGAAGTGTTTGAGGATGGAGTA
>PUNP01000042.1 GCA_003551785.1 Candidatus Brocadiaceae bacterium
ACTAACTTATACGGTTGAGGAACAAAGTAAGACAATTGTTGATTTACGGAAACAGCAAGAAGCTGCGAGCAGTCCACGATCCAAAGCTATGGATCACATAATAAGCGGACTTATCGGAGCACTCCTTGGTTTAATTTTAGCATCAATATTTTGAAAGGCAGAAGCGTCGAACAATTTCTTACCGCGGAGAGCAAAAAGTATGCGCCCGCTGAAGAGCATGTTATCCTGTGTAAATGGAGACTGTAAAATGATTGGTCGAACATCCAAAGAAGAATTTGCTTTGTTTTTGGAATCCCCAGATAGGACAAAATTTCGAAATCTACTAAAGGGGAACACGGGCGAATATCCCCACATAGATTTCAAAAAAAAATGGCTCGACAATCCTATTTTGGCTAAGCATATATTAGCCATGGCGAATTCGAGTGGCGGTGTACTTGTTATTGGCGTTGGTGAAGAAGAGGATGGCTCAATGACGCCAGTTGGTCTGAGGGCATTTAAGGACAAAACAGACATCATTAAAGGGATATCAAAATTCTTACCAGAAGAATTAGAATTTGAAATTATAAATTTTGGGTATGACGACTCAGCAGAATGGAAGACAATCAAAGACAAAAAATTCCAAGTTGTAATTATAAATGACACGCCACAGTATCTGCCATTTCTCTCACTACGTTCTTCAGGTGACACTATTTTTAAGAATAGGGTCTATACTCGCCGCAAAACAAACTCGGAAGAAGCAACCCATGAAGAGCTTAAAGCAATTATCAACCGCCGCCTTGACACCAACATAAGCACCACTGTAGAGGATTCATTTAAGGAACACCTTAATCAGCTGAAAATGCTTTTCAATTTCATTAAGAAATATCATTCGATATCCCCCATATGGACACATACGATCTCCGCAGCTTTGGCTACAGGGATTTTTGCATCGCAACAGACAGAAAATCCGAATTATCCAGAAGAAGATTTTGAGGAGTTCATAATCAAGATGATTAAAAAGAAAAAGGAAATTATCGAATCAAGAATTATGTTTTAGACAGGAATAGATATCGTTTATGAAACTGACACGCAGGATAACAACTCTGTGCAGCCGTTCCCTCGCTCCGATCGGGGCGACTGAACTCGGCCGTTGGGCAAAGGAATCATGAGTCACTGTCACATTCCACTTGCAGATTTCTTTGAAGAGCCATCCCCGGAGAAAATTTTCCGGGTGGTCGGCTCCCCTGCCTTCAGCCCTCTGGACTTCAACCTGAAGTTTCTTAATCGCAACGGTTGGTCAGTCTCTTTTGATCGCTTTCGCTTCCACGTCCAGCAGGAGAAACCTGGCGATGATGCCCCCGATCTTGTTAAGCAGATGGCATCGCATCCCCCACACTTGTTGCTTCGACGCTTAAACAAGGAGGAAGATTACTTTGTTGCCATCTCTGTTTTTATTAACGGAAGAATCGAGGCCCTCGGAAACGACAATGAGGTACTTTTGCGTTATCTGGAGGGCATCTTCACCGAGTTCCCACCATCTTACAAGGAGGTGGCGGACCTCTCCATAGAGAGTGAAGAGATTACTGAAGAAGTTTTGATAGCAAGGTTTGTGGGTATGCTGTACGGAGCATATGGTTGGGATCCGATGCACGACTTGCCTCCACCGTTAGAGGAGTCGCTGCAGGAGGCGCAGTCGTCTCTTGCCATTGGGAATTATCGGTCCTGTGTCGTTATGTGTAGAAGAGCTCTGGAAGCGTTATTGAAGTTTGCTCATGAGCGGATTCTCGGTAAGAGGCCAGTCAACAAGAAAGGAAAGGAACTGACGTTGAATGATCTGATCGTTGTCTTTCGTACAGCAAAGGCCATTCCGCAACATTTGCTATTTGCCGCTGATTCCCTGAGAAGCTTGGGCAATGTTCCCGGCGCACACGCAGCAGATATAAAAGATTATCACTTTACAAAGTATGATGCCGAGTTTGCTCTTTCTACTTTGGTTTACTTCAATGAACAATATTTTACAAAAGTAGATAAGAACATACGGACATACTATACTCTAACTATCGAACCCAAATGAGTGGCCCCAGCCAGACGCTGGAGTCACGAGTATAAAATCGTTTTGGGGGATTTTTTTGGTGCCGTTCCCATGCAATGCCATAAAAAAGAGATTTGAGAGTTTTCCCGTGCATTTAAGACCGGGATTGGCAGGTCAATCGGGATAGGATCACGAGAACAAAAAATGAGAGTATTCGGCATAAAAGACGACGAACGGTTCAGTGAATATGTCCGGGACGGTCGATTTTGGTGCCGTTCCCATGCAATGCCATATATAGATGCGTTTTATGATCATGTCCATGCCTGTATTTGTGTTAAAATGCGAATATGACGGCAAAAAAGAGATTTAAGAATTTTTTCGTGCGTTAAGGACCCGACAGATCAAATTAAAACTCGTTTTTGACTGCCCAAAACGCAATCTAACCGTTTTTTCGTTAGAAAGGGTGTTTTGACCTATAATAAATGTTACACGGGAACGACATCCTCTCCCAATTTAAAGGCAATATCTGGAGAAACACATGTCATTAAACTGGCGAGATACACTTCAGACACTGCTGCCGCAATTTCAATCTAAAGCAGCCGGTTCGTCTGGGCTCTACCATTTGATGGTCGAATTCGCTGATAACGAACGGGACAAGATGTTTGGCCCGTCTTGGTTCGATGCCTTTTCCAAACATACACGTTACGTCAATAGCGAAAGCCCTTATCAACGCTGGGATTGTTCTCGATCTAGTGGTTTGCCCGGTGTATCACAGGGATATCGCACTCCCACACCAGACGAGACGTTCGACGACTGTGATCACGTGATCCGAGATCAAAACGGCATTGTTCGCGCCGTCCACGTTCCGATGAAACTACGGCAAAGCTATTTTTGTGGCCGCCCTGAAGACATTACAAC
>PUNP01000065.1 GCA_003551785.1 Candidatus Brocadiaceae bacterium
GAAGACGACAGAGAGGCTACGCTTAAGGCTATGGAAGCCCTGAAAAAATCTCCATTCCGGGCCAGTCTTGAACAGAGGGCAATGACTGTGGACGGGTGGCGGTGGATTTACTGGGAAGACAACGCCATTTTTGGAAATGACGGTGAAATCGTCGAAATCCAGGGAGTAGGTCGAGATATTACTGAAATAAAGGAAACACAGCAAAAGCTAAGAGTAAAACATGACCAGCTCAATGGGGTTCTCAACTCAGTGCCGGATATTCTGGGCATTCAGAAACCTGACCATACAATAATAAAATACAACCGGGCGGGATATGACATGCTGGGGATGTCGGAAGAAGATGTCTGCGGGATGAAATGCTACGAACTCATAGGACGCCGTTCCGAATGCGAGGAATGCGCAACTTCAAAGGCATTGAAAACTAAAAAGCTCGAAACCGTAGAAAAGTATGTCCCGGAACTTGATAGATACCTGAATTGTCGGAGCAACCCGGTTTTGGACGAAAAAGGAAATATTATTTATATAGTCGAGCAACTCCGGGATGTTACTGAAAGAAAACAGGCGGAGGAGGCTATCCGGAGGGAACGGGACTATATGTTCCTGATATTCGATTCGATGGAGCAGTACGTGTTTGTCGACAGCCCGGATTACAGAATTGAATACATGAACAGCAAGGCTAAGGATGATTTCGGTGAGCTTGTGGGGGAAATATGTTATCAACAGCTAGGTCGCAGCAACCCGTGCCCCGTGTGCCCAATTCCAAAACTCCTGCAAAACGGTTCGGAAGAAACCATTCATTTTCAGGTCGAGGCTTTCGACCGTATACTTGAAGGCAGCGCTACGAGAATCACCAACCTGGATGGAAGTGTTTCCGTGCTGGAAGTGATGTCCGATATGACTGATCGTGTGCGACAGGAGCGGGAGATAAGGCACATGAGCTTACACGATATGCTGACAGATCTGTATAACCGAAACTTTGCGACTGAAGAGTTTAAAAGGCTTGATACGGAAAGACAGCTCCCCTTGAGTATAATAATGGGCGATGTCAACAGCCTGAAATTGGTCAACGATACTTTTGGACATAGTGAGGGAGACAGGCTGCTTCAGGAAACGGCGAAGGTGCTGCGCAGGGCATGCCGGAATGAAGATATTGTTTCGCGCTGGGGAGGTGACGAATTTGTCATTCTTCTTCCTCAAACTGAGCGCAATGTGGCAGAGAAAATATGCGAAAGAATAATGAACCACGCGAAAAATATTCGTGTACATCAACTGCCGCTCTCTATAGCCCTCGGCAGCGCCACCAAAGAACAGTCTCACCAGAATAGGGTGGATATTATGAAAGAGGCTGAAAAACGGATGTATCAGAATAAACTCTCCCAAGCCCAGGGAGTTCACAGTAACCTGATAAAAACCATGATCAAGGTACTCGGGATCAAGAGTCATGAGAGCGAAAGACATTGCTGGCGAATGCAAAAAATGGCCAGGGAACTCGGGGAAGGGGTGGGACTCCAGCCCCATGAACTCGACCGGCTTGCCCTGGCGGCGTCTTTACATGATATCGGGAAACTAGGTATAGCTGATGAGATCATAACTAAAAAAGGAGCGCTCACTTCGGAAGAATGGGAAAAGATTAAACAGCATCCTGAAAGGGGACATGGAATCGCCTCCGCCAGCGAGGAATTCGCACACGTAGCCTATCCTATCCTTCATCACCACGAGCGGTGGGACGGAACGGGGTACCCGAAGGGCCTCAGTAAGGACAACATTCCGCTTTTATCCCGTATTATAGCTGTTGTTGACGCCTATGACGCTATGAGAGATAACCGGTCGTATTCGGCAAGCATCTCCAGAGAGAAAGCCCTTGAGGAACTGAAAAAACATGCCGGGAGCTACTTCGATCCCAAGCTGGTGGATATTTTCACACGACTGGCAGAAGAAGGTAAGATCACTCCATGGGAGCCGGAAACTTAAAACTATCTTACCGGTATTGGGTATTTCCATGGAGTAAAGTATCAGGGGCGGCCATCGATAAGTGATGGCTATCATCGCCAGAGAATGAACCTGTTGAACGCCGTAGGGTTCCAGCCGCCGGCTATACCGTCGCTTATCTGCATCCAGTACTCATACGATCCGCCGCCGTCGTCGTCGAACACCACGGCGTTGAAACCAAATAATGTGCCGCGTTCCGGCACCATCCTGAGCTGTTCAAAGGGGATCGCCATATAATAAGCCGTTTTGCGTGCTTCATCATCACGCACCACCATATAATCACTATTCGCCAGAAGCTGCGTCTCGGAGCCTCTTCCCTCGACTCCTATCCCATGATATGTTTGCACTCCCTCCTTCGTTAAGGCCAGCAAGATATTATTGACCGGGCCCTCACCTAATGGATTAAACCCTATTTGAAGGCTGTCGCCGTCCCACATACGATGCCCCTCATGAGTATTATGGTGAACATCATCACGTACCAGCACATTGAGGTGGAACCTGTGCTCGTCCCACCCGGTATAGAATTTCACGCTAAGGTCATCCGGCCCCTCCCAGCGTTCACGCCTCCCTGGCGTGAACACATCGTCTTTCGAATCCAGACGAATACAGGGTTCGATATCGGGCACTACGACCTCCCCGTCCACAATAACACTGACAGGTTCATCAAGCCCGGGCACGGTGACGAATTTCTCTCCGGGGTTAACCGTCCTCTCAAGCTCCAGGGGGCGGAACTCCAGTGCGCGCTCTGCATCCGTCACCTTCGTCGGCTCATCGTAATCGATAACAACACGCATTGTGACCTCTTGATTCAGCGCAGTGGACAGATCGAAGGCCACGGGCAGTCGCTCGCCCGGGCGCACCTCAACACTCCGCCTGCCCACCTTTTCCCCGTCCAGCAGCAAGCTCACATCTGCGGGCAGCAGCACCGAACCCAGGTA
>PUNP01000794.1 GCA_003551785.1 Candidatus Brocadiaceae bacterium
ATGAACCCCACCGCCAAATAGCCGCCGTCCAAAATCTCTATAAGAAAATCTCCTCAGATTGTGACTGAACATTTTCTTATGGGTATTGAGTTTTTGGATGGCGGCGTCCGGGAGACTGCACTTGTTCGCGTGCGTTCGATGTTTCAAGGGTTCGATGCCCTTGAAACAGTTCGATTTGTTTGGCGATATTCTGAAAACGAGAGCATAACTGACCATTTTGGGGGAGCATATACAGAAATACAGTTAAGAAACGACCTAATTGGCAGATCCGCAGATGTTGATAGAGATCATAACCTGCATTAAAAAAAGTCATTACCTTCGGGAAAACCCGGCCCGTAGAGAAACGCTCTTCCTTGCATGATCATCTTGTTTTGTCCTATGATATACACTCACAGATAAGTGCAATGATATCCTTATTGGTGTTCTGCACTGGTTAATCTCCTGGATTTTCATAAAAGTTGCCAGATGCTCTTAAAGGAGAGGTCATTAAAACAGCATGTCACTTATTGATAACAGACAGCAAACAATGCTGAAAGCCCTGGAGAATGCTCTCGAGGGAGCTGAAAGAGTCGACATCCTGGTCGGCTTTTTTTATTTTTCAGGATGGAGGCTTCTGGCAAGGAAGCTGAAGGATAAGAAAATTCGCATTTTGGTCGGCAAGTTTATAGACCCCCAAACTATCCCGGATTTACTTATGCGTATCAAACAGGATGGGGAAAACGTAGATTTGGACCCATACCGTCCCAGACGCAGGATCGCATCACGAACCGAAGCGAAAAAAGCCTACGTTGATAGTTTTGTCCGGCTTTTTAATGAATCACATCTCTTTGATAATCCGGAGTCTCAGGAAGCATATAAGATATTTGAATCAAAACTTGAAGACGGAACGTTGGAAATAAAAAAGAGTGAAACAGAAGAGCACGGAAAACTTTATATTCTGCACAATCAGTCACAATTCAGCCAGGGCGGTGATTTTCCGGGAACGGTTTTTATGGGATCCAGCAATCTTACTTTCCAGGGTCTACTCCATCAGGGTGAATTAAATGACAGTATTCGGGATAAGACCAAGTATCAGGATTACGTAGATAAATTTGATCAGCTTTGGGATAATGCCGGAAATATAGATGTCGCCACTGATGTGAATAAGGGTCAGTTTACGCGAGAACTGAAGGAGAGATTGTGGATTCATGAGGTCCCTGATCCCTACAGTGTATATGTCAGGGTTTTGCATGAGCTTTTTGCTGTCGAGGAGGGAGATGGAGTAAAAACGCCCGGGAAAGTGACCAAGGAATTGTATGCTGACCTTGAATATCAGCTCGACGCTATTAAATCTTCTCTCGGTAAGCTTGAAAAATATGACGGCCTCATCCTTGCGGATGTCGTGGGACTCGGGAAAAGTATAATAGCTTCTGCCGTTGCTTATAATTTGAAAATGAGACCGATCATAATTTCCCCAAAACATCTTGAGGATCAGTGGGATACTTATCAGTCTGAATTTCGTCTGCCTGGTGCCAGAGTTTTCAGGTCCACACAACTCGAATCTGTCTACGATCAACTCCGCAATACAGACGAACCCTATCTTTTTATAATTGACGAAGCTCACCGATTCCGAAATGAAGACACAGATGATTATAAGCTGTTGCATCATATTTGCCGGAGCCATCCTAACAATAAAGTCATGCTTCTTACTGCAACACCATTCAATAACGATCCGAAGGATGTGTTCGCACTTGTAAAGCTCTTTCAAACACCCGGTGAGTCGACCATCCGTTCGGTTGACAACCTGAGTTTGAGGTTCAGGAACCTGATTGAAAGATATAAGAAGCTGAATCGGTACAGACGAAAGTATCCGGAGGACGAAACCCATATCAATAACGAAGCGGATGGAATTTCAGCCGAACTTCGTCGTTTAATTGAACAAATTGTTATCAGGCGCTCGCGTCTCGATCTCGATTATATCACTCGTTATAGGGAAGATCTCCAGCGGCAGGGATATGAATTTTCGAAAGTTGTCGGCCCCGAACTCCTGGAATACCAGCTGGGTGATCTGAGCGATCTCTATAACTATACTCTGGAAAGGATCGTTGGCGATCAGTCCCAGGAAGGATTTACCGGCGCCCGGTATCAGCCTTTTAACCATATAAAAGATATGGCGGAGTTCAGAAAGGTCTATGGCGATGATTTCGAGGAAACAGACCTGCGAACCGCACAAACCAACCTGGCTTTCTTCATGCGCAGATTACTCGTTATGCGTTTTGAAAGCTCAAGGTTTGCTTTCAAGAGTACTCTGGATAACATTATCGCTTCTCACGAAACTATTGAACGGTGGTGGGATGACCTCGGCAGGGTACCTATTATGAAGAAAGGGAAAATTCCGGACCCGGAGATGCTGCTGTCTGGCAGCGACGACGATACGGACGCCGAATTAAGGACGGAGCTGGATGAAGAAGAACTCGAAAGTCTGAAGGAAAGTAAAGGTCTGGTTTCGATTGATAGGGAATATATAGAACAAAATTACATAGACGAAGTTCGTGCTGATATTCGCCTTTTGAAAGCGATACGTGATGAATGGTACGGCCCCGATTCCGATGATGCTATAAAGGGTCTGGATCCGAAACTTGATGAAGCGGAAAGATACATCAAAAACCTGCTTTCTGAAATGCCTGAAAGGAAAATAGTCATTTTTTCCGGGTATGCCGACACTGCGACTTATCTCCATGAATCACTTCGGAAAAGAGGTTTTAAGAGAGTTATGCTGTACACCGGGGCAAATACCACTAAAAAACAAAGAGAACTTGTGAGCCGCAATTTTGATGCCGGCTATCCCGAAACGCGGCAAAAAGACGACTTTGATATTTTGATCGCAACCGATGCGTTGAGTGAAGGGTTTAACCTTCACAGGGCGGGAGTCATCATAAATTA
>PUNP01000373.1 GCA_003551785.1 Candidatus Brocadiaceae bacterium
CATTTGGTGGAATTTCATTGTTTAATTTTTTTATATCACTCTCATCTTCTTTAGATAAAACATCTTTCCGAAGCAAATAGAGGCTACGAACAAAACGCGGGAATTAATTCCCGCAGTGGAAAAAGGATTCCCCGCGCGCACTTCAGCTCAAAAATCCCTTTATACTTTACGTCAAACATGGTTAGTCTCTTATTCCATGAGCTTGAAGTCGTTCACGCACACGGTCGGTCAGGTCATCTATCGCGTCCTCGATGTCGTCCATACCCGGCACTATCTCCAGCCCAGGCACCTGCCAGCCAATCGCTACCATATCCCGTGCTACGTCCTCACAGCTGTCCTCTGGATCGATACCATCCGACACCTTCTGTCTGCCTTCTGCCGTCAGATAGTCATCAATAGCTGCGTCCTGAGCTGCTCCGATCGTCTCATACAGTCCACCACCATACTCGATACTCATATCAGTCTCCCATAAAAAAAAGGTAAGGACGATACCCGCCAGAGAAGCGGCCCGGACCTCTCAGCCTCGGTTTCCTTGCCTTCATTTCTGTTCTGTTTTTCTCTGTTTGTATCATTGCCTTTTCATTTGCGTTTTAAGCGCCCTTATTTTCAAAGGTGCAATCATCCTTCCGGGTCTTGCCGGTTTCCCGTTGTGCCAATGTTGGCACCTCGGGAGTTTTGTCACCCTGCTTCAAGTTTGCCAACCTGCGCCGCTCCGCCAGTTTTGCTTCAAGAGCTTCGATCTCTTCAGCTTCCCGCATCTTTTGAGACAGCGTCTTTTCCCGCTGCCGGTTGTGTTCTATGATAGCTTGCTTTTCTGCAAGATTATCTGTGAATTCAACAATAACAACCGGCACGGATTCAAGGCCAATAGCTTTTGCGGCTTTGAACCGGCGGTGTCCACTGATAATAGTTCCGTCCTGTTTGACTGATAGCGGAACGAGAACACCGCTGTTTTTGATACTTTCAATAAGTTTACTGCATTCACTGTCCCCATAAATCTTTTGATTCAGAGGATGTTCCTTTAGCGAATTTAACGATCTATCCATAACACTACCTCCGTACATAGAAGAAGCCTCCACTGGCTTGACACGGGGAATCGGAGCCGCACGGGATGTGCGATTGGGAACCCTGCCAGTGAAGGCTATAATATCTAATGTTCATTTAATAGCTCCGATATTTAGGGCGGTGTCAGCGCCGTGTGACTCTACCTGAATTATATCACAAACCCGCAGGCGGTGTCAAGTGAGGGCGGTGTTGGTGTGATAGTTGTGTCATTTGGTGGAATTTCATTGTTTAATTTTTTTATATCACTCTCATCTTCTTTAGATAAAACATCTTTCCGAAGCAAATAGAGGCTACGAACAAAACGACACTCAGTAAGGATTTCATTATCTTTTAAGTGTTTATAGTGTGCCTGAGCAGCATGGTTTAGTGGTATTATCTTAAATGCCCAACAATCCGGCCAATATCTGGCAATTAAACATGGAAGTGGCCCTTCTTTATAACCATTAGCTAATGCACATAATGCCCTATAAGTGGGATGATCCAGGTTTTGTCTTAAGGCTTTGTAATGCTTATACTCTACTATCGCCACTGGTTTTCCGTGATTATATTCTACCACAACAAAATCCAAATCAACGGTTGGACAATTATAACCCCAGTCACGGTGTCTTTCACTTAACTCCTTATCTCTCCATCCAGTTCTTTCTTTTTTAACTTGTCTCATTATTATCTCCAAATTTTTCTTGATATACAGCTTTAATGCGTTGGTTGCTTTTCTCAACAGCTTTTTTATCAACATCGCATCCAACAAAACGACGATTAAGTAGAATAGATGCAATTGCTGTTGTCCCCCCACCCAAAAAAGGGTCACAAATTAATTCGTTTGGTTTGGTAAGACGGGCGACCACATCTTTCATACCGCTTTCTGATTGTCCCCAGGTGTGAAACTGTTTGTCATTATCGTTTACATCGGATTTACAAACATCGCCTATCCATTCATCTGCTTTTCCAAACACAAGAATAGGTTTCCAGAAAGTGTTTACTTTTCGTGGAAAAACTTGAACTGCCTGCCCACCCGGAGTCATGTATCCCAACATCCATCGATATTCTAAATGTTGCACCATCTCAGATAATATAGTAGGAAAATATGTTTGACCACACATAACGATAACTTTCGGTATGTGTTTAGCTGCCATTGCGAGCTCTTTATAAAGATGTATATATTCCTTTGGATAAGGGGGGTCTGTGATAACACAATCCGGCTTAACATCCGCTAATAAGGAGGCCATATCACAATGACGTATATCGCAAACCTTAGAGAGTTTTTTAGATGCGCCTTTACTTATTTTGGACGCTGCTTTTTGCATCGCCATTTCTTTTTCTTGCTGTTTTTTTTCTCTCCTTACTTTCGACAGGGTTTTTTCACCTGACTTGACCGCTTCAAAAGCTTCAGGGTCTTCTTTGCGATACTTGCGGGCGTCTTCGACGTATTGCCGGTTGGTGTTGAATTGCTTTGCAAGTTTTGAGCGGGTTTCTCGTTTTTCTTTTTCAGATGGTGCAATTAATTGCGCCGTCTCATTTTTTCTCACCTTTGCTATTTTCTCCCTTCGTTTTTTCTCCGCCTCGGCTGCCAGCATATCAAACATATCGTCCGCTTCGGCTGCAACCGCCGCCCATTGTGAGCTGGTAAGGTTGCGGCGTTTATTCGTGCGCATCACGTATTCAAGCGCTTCATCACGGTTGCCGGTAAAGTTTTCGACAGGTGGTTCAATATCCAACTCTTTGCATATCTGGTATCTGTTCCACCCGTCCAGTATTTTACCTTCAAATGTTATAACGGGTTGCGATGTATCACATCCGTTGTTTTGGATATCGGCCATGACACGGTTTCGATCTTCTTTGTTCATTTCAGGGAAGAC
>PUNP01000699.1 GCA_003551785.1 Candidatus Brocadiaceae bacterium
GGCGGAAGGTATAAACCGCTCAGCGAAGATCAAATAGGACGCATCCATGAAAAAGCTCTGGCTGTCCTCTCCGATATAGGAATAAAAGTCGAATCACCGCTGGCTTTGGAAGTTTTCGCTGATTCAGGCGCCAAAATCGATACAGACAAAAATATCGTTTATATCCCACCAAAACTCGTGGAGTCTGCACTTGAGTCAGCACCTTCTCTGGTAAACCTTTTCGGAAGAGAAGAAGGCCATCAGCTGGTTTTAGAAGATTTTAAGGTGCATATGGGCACGGGCGGTGCGGCGCTCCAAGTTATCGACCCGTATACCGGAAAGCGCCGAAGCGGTACAATTAAGGATATCATTAACCTCGCAAGAATCACGGAATCCCTGGATAATATACATTTCTATATCCGTCCATGCACGGCCCGTGATGTCGATACGGATGAGTTGGGAGTATGCGAATTCTACGCCGCCCTTTCAAATACCTCCAAACATGTCATGGGCAACGCTTATTCCGTTGAGGAGGTCGGTAAAATCATCGATTTGGCGGCAATAATAGCCGGCGGCCGCGATAACCTGCAAAAATACCCTTTTATATCCTTCATCGTCGGCTGGATGAAAAGCCCACTTACCTTCGAGCGCACCAGAACGGAGGTGCTTATGGAAGTTGTTAACCAGGGGTTGCCCGTTGCACTATCATCCACACCTATGGCAGGTTCTACCGCGCCCATAACAATGGCCGGTGTGTTATGTCAACTGCATGCTGAAGAAATTGCCGGCATAGTTTTTACCCAATTGATCAGTCCGGGAACACCCGTCCTCTACGGCGGCATCCCTGGTATGGCCGACATGCGCGATTTAAGTTTTAAAGCCGGGGGGGTGGAATTCGGTTTGATGAACGCCGCTATATCACAGCTTGCCACCTACATTGACGTGCCCAACTACTGCTCCGCCGGTGTCACCGAAGCCAGCGTGCCAAGCTTCCAGGCCATGTATGAAAAAACCTTCTCCATCACTCAATGCGCTCTGGCTGGATCAAATTATATCCATCACGCCGCAGGAGTCCTAGACTCAATCAAGACAATAGATTACGGTCAAATGGTCATTGATAATGAAATCATCGGGATGGCTTTAAAGATGGTGCAGGGCATAAAAGTCAGCGCTGAAACGATTGCTTTCGATGAAATAAAGGAAACCGGTCCCGGTGGCAATTACATGGAATTAAAGCATACTATCGACCATATGCGGACTGAATATCTGGAATCCGATCTGACCGGAAGATACATGAAAGAATGGGACGGAGAAGTGAAAGCCTATACTTACCGTGACCTGCTTAAAGAATCACGTAAAAGAGCTTTAGACATAATCCACGAAGATAGAAATGATAAAATACCGGGGGATACTGCGAAGCAATTAGGTAAAAAATTCCCTGTCCTCGCGGATATTTGATATAAACCTACCTTATAAAAGGTCTCCGTCCGGATGCCAGGTAAATTCTTAACCTGCATATTTCACGCGTTTTCAGTGGTGCATATGTGGCAAATGTCAAACGCCGCTGTATTCGTATACTGCAAGTGCAGACTTTTGCCGCAGATGCGCCGCTGAGAACGCGCCCACAGGGTAAACCGCCCTTTGAGGCCTCGCTGGTACACACTGTAAATCTTGAAAGTCTTCAAAATGATACTTAACACATTGATTTTCAATTTTTTATATTAAATGTTGTCGTTGGTTTATAAAAATATGCAGGTTAATCCGAACACGTATTAAAGAAGTGTCAAGCTGGGGCCGCCGCAGCTTCCGTAAAAAAACTGTTTTCACTGCTGAAGGACAGGTAACAGAGATACAAGCCAGGGGAATCCTTCGGGAATATGTCGTCATAGTTCCGGACTATGCAACTTGAACCTCAGCGTCCCTAAATAAAAAAAGGGACGTGGTTCACTGAGTATTTACCTGTGAAGCATGTTTCCCCGTCGATTCTTCCAAAAGATCTGCAAAGGGACCGAGTTCATCCTTGAATGGAGTGATAAAAAACAAAATGATTTTTTTACTTGATCGTTTTCAGTTTGTTGTTCACCTCCTGCATACTTTGTGGCCTTTGCGTTATGTCTTTTGATAAACATTTCATTATAAGTTCTGCGAGTTCTTTGGAACATGATGCTTCTAATTCCGACCGTGAGGGATTAACATTTAACACCCGTGTCATACGCTCTTCCTTCGTCTTTCCTCGGAAAGGTTTATGACCGGTGATGGTTTCATACATTAAAACCCCAAAAGAAAAGATGTCATTGGAAAAAGAAAACTCCCTTTTTCTTATCATTTCCGGTGCCATATAGCTGGGGGTTCCCATCCTCCCTTTTAAATTTTTGATGATACCGGCGGGTATTGTAAGCCCAAAATCTATGAGTTTCGCCGTTTTACCTTTAAGCATAATATTATCTGAAGCTATATCGCCGTGAATGTAACCCTTACTATGCAAGTAACTCAGCGCAACAGCAATGTCATGGAAAACGGTAATCAGTTCATGATTGTTCCCTTTAGATCGATTAAAAGGGGCTAAGGGCAGCATGATATCCAGGAGTTCAATAACCAGCCAGTATCTTTTACCGCGCCCATAATCGTAGCATTTAACGATATTGGGATGATCGAGTGACCTCAGCAACTCTCCTTCCCACATAGCCGACTCAGTTGAGTCGAGTTTACGGGCGATCTTTTCGCCTGTATCAGAAAGTATCTTCAGGATGGCCGATTTCCCGTTTCTTTTATCAACCACCCTGTATATGTCTGAAAAAGCAGTAGAGTAGATTTTATTTTCGATCTCATAATAGCGGCTGTACCTCTCGCCCTTGAGTTTTTGCAGCAAATATTGAAACATCTTTTTAGGTTCCTTAATTCATGCAAATAAAAATAAAATAAATAAGGTTTTCTAAACCGA
>PUNP01000598.1 GCA_003551785.1 Candidatus Brocadiaceae bacterium
GGTGATATGAATAGTAGTACTCGGACATTTCACGCGTTTTCAGTGGTGCATATTTGGCAAATGCCAAACGCAGCTCCGCTTTTTAGAAAAAAAGCTAGGCAAAAACTTTTACGCTATAAACATGGTAATTATTTCAAGACATCAAGAACTGTCTTTGCTCAACAGCTCAGCAACTTATCAACTTAACAGCTCAATCACTGCAAGTGTAGACTTTTGACGCAGATGCGCCGCTGAAGACGTGCCCGGAGGGTAAACCGCCGTTTGAGGGCCGGCTTGTACACAGTGTAAATTTTGAAAGTCCCAGAGATGACACTTAACATATTGTATTTCTACTTGTTATATTAATTACTGTCGTTGGTTGGGCGGCCGTTATGGATTGCTCATGATCGGCCACCGAGCCTTACGGTTTATGAAATGTTCGATAATAAGATACATACACTCCCGGCCATGTTTTTTACTCGGGTATCCTCTTGAGCATGGTCGGGGGTTTTTTGTTTGTTGCATTTCCTTGATATTTATGTCTTTTCTTAAGACTCTATATTAGAAAGGATTTTCATTCGTTCATTTGCAATGGTTTTATGATTTTTGTAAAATTTGTGTGAAGAATTGACAGGGTTTTACCCTGTCAGCAGTTGCACGATGCAATTGCCCGTTTCCAGGTCGCAAGTTGGTTTCAATTCCTTAAAATGGAAGACCAGTGAAAATGGCAAACAGCGGGTTTAATCATAACGCAGCCAATCCGAAGCGAAGCTGCCTCTCCGCCTGCCCTCGTTTTGCATCACTCTTTCGTTCAACCCCTTTTACATTCAGCTAATATTGTCGGGATAGCCGTGTTCTACTTCTTTTGATGAACACGGCGTAGGAGATGTTGTTTTTTTCAGTCGAAAGACGGGAAGATAAGTCCTGTTTTTTATGAAATGTCAGTAAATTGATTTTTACATGTAGTAGCAATTCATTCTTATTTATAGCGTATTATTCACTCTAATTTGATTTATCACAAGCAACAGTTTAATACATTTTCCATAAACAAAAGGTAAAACTAATGAAAAAGTCAGATAATAAGCGTAGTTTTTTGAACGTAATTTTGTATGCTTTGTTTGCCACACTTTTATTCACTGGAGAAAGTGCATTATCAAGTTCACAGGGGCGTGAACGCAGAGCCTCACACGAGGTTCCTCCAATGGCTCCAATGGCGATGTCAGCTCATGGCGAGGATGATCTAGCTGAAACACTTTTGGAAGGTATGGCTCGTCCAAGCCTTCGTCAGCATGTTGTTGATGTATCCTATGAAGGCGTTGCAACGCAGGCAGCGGTTTTTTCCAAGGATTTGCAGGGATTCCCCGTTATAGGGAGCCAGTATGTGGTTTTGAGTACTGGCCCCGCTGAGGAGACCCCCGGTACTGCTACGGACTTCCTTTCAGTTGATATGGAGGGGATAAATATACCTGGCGGCAGCCCCGATGGGCTTGATGCCTATGATGTCGCTACTTTAACTGTGCGTCTGGACCTTAGCGGGCTCCCTGCCGATTCCAGGCTTGTATTTAAGTACAAATTTTTGTCGGAAGAGCCGCCGGAATTTTGGGATAGTGAGTTCCAGGACTATTTTACTGCCTACCTAAGGGATTCTGATGGAGAAGTCATTGAAAATGTCGCGCGACTGCCCCATCCTGATCCTGCATTGTTGGGCGAATATTTTACAATCGACAATGCACGTTCGTTTATGAATCCTGTAACAGGTTATTCTGACGAACCTCTGCCGGAATATCCAAGCCCTAACGATACGGTTTTCAATGCGGTTACCGGCGAGCACACTGCTGAATTGGAGTTAGCCGAATGGATTGGAGAAGAGGTGGAGATCGAATTTCAGATCGGGGATGTGGGCGATCCCTACTACGATAGCGCTGTCTTTATTGATGGTCTTGAAATACAGAGTGAAGAAGAAACGGGTGTGTTGCCCAGTTTCTCTGTTGAACTGGTCGAATTCAATCAAGCGTCTCAAACGGTTGATGAGGGGGATACTGTTGCTGCTGATCAGCTCGTCGCAGGGAAAACCACTGCTGTTCGTGTCTATGTCAAAGGAGAAAACAATGAAGAAAGAATAGAGATGCCAGCCAAGCTTCATATCAGGAAAGATGGCTTTGATCTGCCCGGGTCACCATATGACCCTGTTGTAAATAATGTGCCAGTGCCCGAACCTTCACGGAAAGATATTTCTCATACACTTAATTTTATTTTGGAAGATGAAATAATATCTAGGCCGGGTGAATACGAGTTTTTTATTAGACTTGATCACGAAGATAGTATTACTGTGAGCGGTAATGACCGTTCAGGTCACAGATTCCCCAGGAAAGGCAGGGAGAGCGTTATATTTCATGGCGTACCAGGCATAAAAGTATTGCCGGTTTACGTTACGATTATTGATGGTAGTTTTGAGTATGAGCATTGTGCTACCAATTTTGAAAAACAGAAAATTTTGGCGCAAAAGACACTCCCCCAGAATATCGATTATTTGCCTCCGGGACGTATGATTTGGGACACGGAGGTTAGAGGGGCATTAAAAACAAAAGAATTAGTGAGTGATATGCAGACTTGGGCTGAAGATGATAATCGGGCTGACACCGCAGTGGCTATAGTTCCTTTTTTTTATACTTTTGCTGATAATAACATTCGTGGTTCTGGTCAAGCAATTGTCGGTCAACCGGGCGCTTGGGTGCTGGAGAGGTCACCTTCTACTTTGGCACATGAGATAGCGCATAATTTGCTACCTTCGGGTATCTTTGGGGAAGAACATAATAATCATGATCCCAGTAACTCAGGATATGATGGTTTGGATCCCGTTTCAGAAGACGGTAACAAGGTTCTTATGCTAAATAAATTTAATATTCTTCATCCTGGAGATGAAGAAGAAATCGAGGAGGA
>PUNP01000281.1 GCA_003551785.1 Candidatus Brocadiaceae bacterium
TTAAGTATCATTTTGGAGACTTTTAAAATTTACAGTCTGTACAAGCGAGTCCTCAAACGGTGGTTTACCCTGCCGGGCGCGTCTTCAGCGGCGCATCTGCGGCAAAAGTCTGCACTTGCAGTATACGAATACGGCTGCGTTTGACATTTGCCACAGATGCACCACTGAAAATGCGTGAAATATGCAGGATATGTCTTCCAGCGAGCTATTCTCATCTCCCAAAAATCCAAAAAACCAGGTTAAGTATCCCTGTCAAAACCAGACTCAACAAAATACAACTCGTTACCGGAATATATAAACTTGTGTTTTCACCTTCAATCTTTATATCACCCGGCAGTCGGCCAATGAACGGGATTTTGTCCCCTAATATGAAAATCACACCTATTCCAATGATAATCAGTCCGAACAGAATTAAGGTTTTGCCGAAGGTGTTCATATATTTTGTTATTGAATAGAATTCCTGTAAAACTTTTGTCTAAATGGTGAAATGGTTAATCCTTGATAAGGTCCCGCATCCTCTCTTCGGGATAGTCCATATCAATAGCACCCATGGGTACCTCATTCAGATAACGGCTAAATACTTCAAGTGGCGTCTTATCCAACCCGTCCCTGTCTGCAACCTGATATTTAGTCTGATTTATATAATCATTCATTGAGCCCAATACAGCACGGTCGGCTGTTTTTGCAAAATGGTCGGATTCATCATCCAGAACCGGGACGTTCTCGACATCATCAATGCCGATATTCTTCAGATTACGCCTTGCATATTCCCTGACTTTTTTGCCGAATCTGACACGCCCTGCATTGCCTTTCAGCGGCATCCAAAATGCAAAAAGTGTAAGACGATGGGTTAGTAAAAAATAAGGTCGTCTTTCAAGAACAGCAACGTTGCAGTACCATTCCGTTGGGTTTTCAGTATCAGGAACTTCCGCTAAATCCGCCGGTTTTAAATGCAGTCGTTTCTGCGCCTTTTTTGTGCATCTTATGATCATGCTGTTGTAATTTTATAAAAGGAGAATACCTTGCGGATAGACCTTTTTTACTTCTTCGTCTTCCTTTTCGTGAATGTATTCGTTCCAGACCGTTACTTTGATTTTACCTGTCATCATATATTTTCTCCTGTTTTCATCTTAACACAGCCCCCCTTAGATTGCAACCATAGGATATTTCAGTTATTTTTCGGGCTTTACCCCATTCCTCGAACGACAGATTAGGGGGTGTTTTCAGGTACTTTGACTTTTTTCATGTTTTTCATTACATTATTAGTAAGTTTTTAGCGAACCTGTGGCATCTCCAACGGCACCGGGCATTGGTGAGAGTAATAAACGGGGCATTGAATCTTTTACCATTATTATTAAAGTTTTTTGGATGCTGTCGAAAAACATTCTGCCGAACATTTTAAATTGAATTCCATTTCAGCGTGCAGATATGGGGGAGCTTAACTTTAATGTATAGGTTTTTTTAGCAATAAGCATGGAAGGTGGAGAGGTGCCGGAGCGGCCGAACGGGGCGGTTTCGAAAATCGCTGTACCGCATAGCGGTACCGGGGGTTCGAATCCCTCCCTCTCCGCCATTTTCCCCTGTTTTCCTTCGTTAGCTTTTTCTCTTATTTCAATAAAATCTTAATTATTACATACAATGGCTGAGAAGGTCGGTTTTATATCAACGCGCTTCGCCGGTAATGACGGTGTATCGCTGGAAAGTGCCAAATGGGCTGAAGTTCTGTGGGATTTTGAACATATCAGTTACTGGTACGCCGGCAAACTCGACCGGCATCCTGACATCAGCCTGTGCGTGCCGGAAGCCTTTTTCGGACATCCGGAAAATTCGTGGATTAATGAGCGCATCTGGGGGGAAAGACGGCGCAGCCGCCATGTCAGCAGACGGATCAGAACACTGGCCGATTATCTCAAGGCGTCGCTCTATGACTTTTGTGATGAATTTTCTCTGAGCTTCCTCGTCATCGAGAATGCGCTCACTATACCGATGCACGTCCCGTTCGGGGTGGCTATCACCGAATACCTCAATGAGACCGCGATGCCCTCTGTGGTGCATCACCATGATTTCTACTGGGAAAGGGACCGATTTTCCGTCAATGCGATTTCTGATTACTTAGACATGTCCTTTCCGCCGAGATTGCAGGATATGCAGCATGCCGTTATAAACCAATCCGCCCGTGAGCAGCTCGCCTGGCGTAAAGGTGTGCCGGCGACGCTTATTCCCAATGTGCTGAATTTTGAAAATCCGCCTCAGGCGCCTGATTCTTACTGCTCTGACGTCAGGGAGCAGATAGGGTTGTGTGAAGATGACATTATGATATTGCAGCCTACACGGGTTATTCCCCGTAAAGGCATCGAACATGCTATCGACCTGGTGGAACAACTCGGCGACCCGCGCTATAAGCTCGTTATATCCCATGAGGCCGGTGATGAAGGCATGGAATATGCCGATACCGTGATGGAACTGGCTCAGAAAGCGGATGTTGACCTGCGAATCGTTGATGCCAGAGTCGGTGAGTTCAGACACCTCAACAGTAAAGGTCAGAAAGTATACACCTTGTGGGATCTGTATCAGCATGCCGATTTAGTGACTTATCCCAGCCTGTATGAGGGTTTCGGTAATGCTTTCCTGGAAGCTATATATTATAAAATTCCTATGGTCGTCAACCGGTATTCCATCTTCACCAGAGATATCGAACCCAAAGGCTTTGAAGTCGTCGGAATGAACGGCATCATCACACAGAAAGTAGTAGAAAATGTGAGGAGAGTGCTGGAAAACGCTTCATACAGAAAAAATATGGTCGAGCATAATTATCTACTTGCTAAACGTTTCTATAGCTATACCGTGCTCCGTAACAAATTGCAAAACCTGATCAGTAATGTTAAAGGGGTTTAATACATGAGCAAAAAATCTTATGAA
>PUNP01000097.1 GCA_003551785.1 Candidatus Brocadiaceae bacterium
CAAGTATAGCCGTTCGTGAGATATCTCCCCCCACAGCAACAATGTTTCTCAGTGCTTCATCGATAGCACTGGCAGCGGCATGGTAGGCATCGATATCCGCATATTTTGGGTTCATACCACATGCAATGACAGCACCTTTATGCGAATCAAGCAGCGGCGTAATAACAGCAGCATCTCCAGGGCCGTCCCTATCTATACCGACTAAGGGTTTAATGACTGTTTGTCCCTGGACTTCATGATCATACTGGCGAATGATCCATTCTTTTGAACGGACATTCGGGGCGGCTAAAATATCCTTGAGAGTTTTCTCGTAATCGATTATCTCCTCATCATTTAATTTCAGAAGAGCTGGAGCATTGTGTTTCTGCCATTCACATTTTTCAAGCGGTTCTTCGGGCTCAGGCGGGGTCCAACATGCTCTTTCATTGAACCTTGGGAGTCCGTTATGCATAAATTCCATCTCCAGTTCAGCGACTAAATTCCCCTTGTATTTAACACGCAGGATTTTGTCTTTAGTAAATTTGCCGATGACGGTCGCCTCAACGTTTTCTGCGGAGAAGAGATCAAGGATTTTCTCAAGATTTTCCGGGGGAACAGAAAGCACCATACGTTCCTGAGCTTCAGATATCCAGATTTCGGTATAGGTCAGCCCGTCGTATTTTAATGGGACCTCTCCTATCTCTGCCTCCACACCGGTATTTTCACCCATTTCTCCAACAGCGCTGCTCAGTCCGCCGGCACCGCAATCGGTAATACAGTCGTAGAGCCCTAAATCTCTAGCTTGCAGAACTGTATCCACGACTTTTTTTTCGGTAATCGGATTGCCGATTTGCACAGCACTGCCGGAAACTCTTTCACTATCGGAGCTCAGTTCAATAGAGGAGAATGTCGCCCCATGAATACCGTCTCGACCGGTTCGCCCCCCGACTACCAAAATGTAATCGCCGGGTTGAGGTTCTTTATCTATTTTATCACGCGGGATGAGTCCCAAATTACCGCAGAATACCAGACAATTGCCTGCATATCGGCTATCAAAGTAAACCGCACCGTTACCTGTCGGTATTCCCATACGATTACCATAGTCGCGAACGCCGCTCACTACCCCCTTCATGACACGTTTGGGGTGAAGCGCCCCAGGCGGAACCTCTTCATCGGACATGTCAGGTGGACCAAAACAGAAAACATCGGTGTTAAATATCGGTTTTGCGCCCAATCCCGTTCCGAGCGGATCGCGAATTACTCCACCTATTCCCGTGTTAGCCCCCCCATAAGGTTCAATAGCACTGGGGTGGTTGTGAGTTTCCACTTTAAAACAAAGCGCATGCTCATCATCGAATTCAACTACACCGGCATTATCAACAAAGACACTCAGGCACCAGGATTTATCCAATTCATGCGTTACACGCGCTACAGTGTGCTTGAGCAGGTTGTCAATGACTAACTTTCCATTTTTGTTTACATATCTCTCCCAACCGGGCGGAACAGGGCCTTCGTAGGTTACATGCCCTTTCAAAGTTTTATGAACACAATGCTCACTCCATGTCTGGGCCAGAATCTCGAGTTCAAGGTCGGTCGGGTCACGGTCTAAGTCATTGAAATAAAACTTTATAGACTTCATTTCATCGAGTGTCAGAGATAACATGCCTTCTTGGCTGATTTTCATCAATTCATGATCATCAGCCAATCGTAAGGCGATGTTTTTTTTATGGAAATCACCGGAAAGCTCTTTTCGGGAATATGGCACGTCAGGCGTATCTATATATACGTCCTCTATTGTTCTGTTAGCGAGGGCTTTAAACGCTAATTTATTGACTTCTTCTTTTTTAATTTTACCATGAACAAAATATTTTTTGGCTGTACGGATAGAATCAATTTTTTTAGCGAGTCCCAGGTCGGCAGCACCTTTAAGCGCGCTTTGTTGACTAGGATCCATAACTCCCTGTTTACGGCAAATTTCGATTGAATGCAAGCAACTATCTTCAGCCCAATTCCATGCGATTTTGTCACCCGGAATTAATCGATACTGTTGAATTATCGGGTCAACAAACAGGTTCTCTGCCAATACCCTAACCTCCCACTCATCTAATTCACCGTCAATTATATAGACTTTGACCGAGAATATTTCATTTATAGAATTAATACCAAGGTCAATAGCTTCATGCAGAGCATCACCGCCTGTGGGGTCTTTTGCATCCGGATTGTAAATTACTTCTATTCTGTATTGCATAAATAATACCTACTCTATGGCAGAGATAATAGCTTGAAAAGTCACTGAGAAAAGACCAGAGTTGGATATGACAAATCAGGTAATCGCGATTTCACCGTGCGGGTCTTACAATATAGCTCACCCTGATAACCGCAACGAATAGCATCGAAATAGCAGCTATGATGAGGAAGTAAATATTGGGAAGCCATAACCTGAATGTCTCGCGCAGTTCGGGAAGCGCAATTTCACTCAACATAACAACGATGGGATTCACAACAAACATCGTTTGAAGCACATCATGAGAAAAGTGTTGTCTTGCTAACAATCCGATCAAGCTCAATACACAAGTCGCCACAACGACCACGTAAGTAGCAGCAATGCTTGAACTTGTTCTTTTTGCGAAAGAACTGAACATTACGCCGGCGGAACAGATGAAAATCAAGGTTGCCAATAAAGTGGCTGAACTTCGCAGTATACCGGTGATAAGGGTTCTGTCAACATAACCGAGAGCGAAATAAGGCGGCAATGTTGCGATAAGAAGTAATACAACGGGAATGATAACAGATTGATATTTGCCGCTCACTATTGTAAAGCTTGAGAGGCGTGTCAAACGAAGCAGGTCAAACCTTTGATTTTCAACTTCTCTTGAAATCAACGGTGCACTAAAAATAGGTCCCATAAATAGAATTAAAGTCATTTGGAAACTGATGGTAAACACGGCAATTATGCTGGGTGCGTATAAATAAGCTCCGAAAGCGGCCATCAGAACCAAAAGTATAGAAATTATCCAGCAAGCGTAAAATCCTCTTAGCAGCTGTGCCAGTCTGCCGAATAGCATGGTACGCATCTCTTTAATAAAAACGGGATTCCACATGCGTCCCATCAATCTGCGCCGTCCTTTAGGATTCAAAAGGTAAAAAGGCCAGCGTGTCAACCGTTCTTTCAATGCCTGGTCCGTGATATTTTCCCGTTGTGGAACCGGTGAAGGACAAAGCCGGAGGCGAAAAAAGATAAACAAAAGGAGCAGAGTGCCAACAATAAGAGAGAAAAAAGCAAATATCGTATGCGCTTCAGGGATATCAACGGTACCAATGCCGCTGCGTATAAATTCCGGCTGAACAACATTTAACATCGCGACAAACGGGCTGAGTGACCAGGAGTAATGCAACACACTCTTAGCTGTACCCCCTACACCGGAAATAAACATCATGGAAGGGATGACAGTCAAAAAACTCAGCACGAAAACTATTACATAGGTAACAATGACAGAACGATATGTTTTAGTGCTCAGGTAGCTGATGAAAAGGCCTATGGAGCCGACAATAAAGCTTGATGCAACAAGTACTATATAAAACCAGAGCACAGCTTCACGGCTTATACCACCTAAAACAACGCACATACTGACAAAAGGAATCCCGGTGAGGATGACCATGAGTAAGAAACTCAGAGCTCCCGCTATTTTTCCCCAAACAATCGCAAAGGGACTCATTTTCGTTCCATAAAGCACATCGAAAGTATTACGCTCTTTCTCCATAGTAAACGCTGGGCTGACAAAAGCCGGAGCAAAAAGAGTCACTAATGCAAGCTGTCCCAAGCCAAGGACAGTAAATAGGTGCTGGCTGCGATAGGAACTGAGTGAATAAATCCCGCCCTCAGGCCATAAGGCCCATAGTGCACTGAAACATACAGTTAAAAACAGCATTTGCAGGAGGATCGAACGTTTTTTTCGTAATCCCATCAACACATCCTTATGCAACAGTGGAGGCATTAAAGATTGAAAAACAGTGGCAGTAAAGGGAGGATTTACTACAGCTGTTTTTCTTTTTTTGCGATAATTCTTAGACCTGGACATAAAAAAAACCTCTTGAAAAGTAAATGCGTGTTAATCGTCAAAAGCAGCATCAAATGCCTGAGCGCTCGGCTCAAAATCAGCATTTTTTACGAACTCACATGCCTCTTCTGCACCATGTTCTCTGTCCATGCCGCTGTCTTCCCATTCAACGGAAAGCGGGCCGTTATAACCTATGCGGTTGAGTGCGCGGATAATTTCCTCGAAATCCACGTCACCTCTTCCCAAACTGCGAAAGTCCCAGCCGCGCTCAGCTTCACCGAAATTCAGATGTGAGCTTAAAATACCTCGGCTGCCATCCAAGGTGACAGCACAATCTTTCATATGCACGTGATAGATTCTGTCAGGGAACATTTCGATGAATTTAACCGGATCAATACCCTGCCATTGCAAGTGGCTGGGGTCGAAATTAAATCCAAACTCTTCACGTCCATCCAGAGCCTCCAGCGCCCGTTCAGCAGTCACAATATCGAAAGCGATTTCAGTCGGATGGACCTCTAACGCAAATTTAACGCCACAGTTTTTGAATACATCAAGAATAGGATTCCAGCGCTTAGCCAGCAGCTTGAATCCGTCTTCAATCATATCTTCGCTGACCGGGGGAAATGAGTACAGCAGATGCCATATGGAACTGCCGGTAAATCCACATACGACGTCAATGCCTAAATTTTCCGCTGAGCGTGCTGCATTCTTCATAGAATCAACGGCCCACTCACGTATTGCATCAGGCTTATCCGCTAACTCCGGAGGCGCAAAACCATTATGGCGTTTATCTAAATTATCCAACACGCACTGTCCGGCCAAATGGTGGCTGATAGCCCAGCAGCTTAAACCGTGTTTTGCCAAAAGTCCCTTTTTCTCTTCGCAATAATCAACACTTTCAGCACCATGGGCGGGGTCAAAGTGATCCCCCCAGCAAGCTAGCTCAAGGCCGTCATAACCCCATTCAGCTGCTTTTTTGGTTAGTTGTTCAAACTCCATATCCGCCCATTGACCAGTAAACAAAGTCACGTTTCTACCCATTTCAAACACCTCATGAATTAAAGATTAAAATCGCAGACGAGAACGTGAGCGGCTTGAAAGGAAGCCTCTCACATTTTTGTTCTCTTAAAAGCATGTTCTTTACTTTTAAAAAAGAACATCGTTTTATTAAAGGTCAGCCACATCAATCCAGCATTTTTCTTGACTGGATTTGGATACCGCTTCAAGCACCTGCTGACACTTAACGCCGTCATCAAAGTTCGGCACAGGCTCCCTGTCCTCGGCTATAGCATCCATCATTTCCTTCATTTCATTAACAAAACATTCACCATAACCGATAAGATGTCCGTCGGGCCACCAGTTTTCAAAGCCGGGTGTCTGGTCACTTGTAGCTAATACTTTCCTGAATCCCTGAGTAGCCCCTTCACCATCTTTCCAGTATTCAAGATAGTTCATGTCCTCAAAATTCCATGCAATGCTCCCTTTGGAACCATTAATCTCAAATCCATTATGGTTCTTACGCCCACCGGCAAAGCGTGTAGCTTCGAAAGTGCCTATAGTGCCGTTATTAAAGCGCGCACACCATATAGCCGCATCATCGACGGTGACTTTTCCTTTTTCCTTACTTCCTGCCGTATCTTTTAATTTAGTTCCCCCTTGCGAAACTTCCATAGGACGTTCCTTGACAAAGGTTTCTAATGTTCCCGATACGCATTGAAGTTCCCCGACCAAGTAATGCGCGAGATCAGTAATATGGGCCCCAATGTCGCCTAAAGCACCGCTGCCGGCCAGATCTTTTTTCAACCGCCAAATCAGTGGAAATTCCGGGTCCATGATGAAATCTTGAAGGTAAGCTGCTCTGAAATGCCTTATCTCCCCTAACTCCCCCGACTCTATCATCTGCTTTGCCAACCTGACCGCCGGAGCCTGGCGATAAGTGAACCCACAAAGAGCTTTTACACCGGCATCGTTCACAGCTGCCTGCATCTTTCTTGCATCTTCCAAATCATTAGCCAGCGGTTTTTCGCAAATAATATCTTTGCCTGCCTCGGCAGCTGCTAATACATTTTCCAGATGAACAAAATTAGGTGTGCAGACATCTATAACGTCTATGTCCTCTCTATTGACCATCTCTTTCCAGTCAGTAGTGAAATCTTCCCAGCCCTGTGCTTTTGCTAAACCTTCGGCATCTTCTCGCCGTGAAGCCAAGCATTTTAAAACAGGTTTGCAATCAGTATTCCAAATAGGGAAACAATTTCTCAAACCAAAGCTATGCGCCATGCTCATAAAACCCGCACCAATCAATCCTACATTGATATCTTTACTCATAATAAAGCCTCGCAATAAAAAAACAGCAAAAAATGCATAATCAAACGTAAATATTCAGTGAACTTGTCAAATCACCACCATCAACGGACGATAAAATAGTGGAGCAGCATGGTTAACTGATGACTCAAAAAAGAAGCAGGACATTAATGCCATATTTTATAGGAAAACAGCTAATTTCTCAACAACCTCCCAATAAAAAAATGCACATTGACAATAATGCTCCCAGCAACAGCAACCCCATAATTATCCAGCATCCGATCAGCCGGCGCCCTGGCTTATCCTGGGAATCAGGGAAAAACCCCATCTTACCAGTTTTCTCATTCTTAGCATCAACCCTTTTTTTTGGTTTTTGGGGTGAGTTTTGCATATAAACCACCTTAAAAAAACGTGAAGCACCGAACGACACAGCACATTGATAAGTTACTGGTTAATAGTAGCTAACTCAAAGAGATCAAGCGTTTTTTCGAATAATGAAATCGCGTTCGCTTGCGTTTAGATCGCAAGTTTTAATGAGCGGTTTGTCCTTATCAGGAAACGCAGCAGTGACTTTAACCTGTACATCCCATGAGCTTTCTATGGTGCCGCTTATATGATCACTGCCCACCTCGAGACCGGCAATCTCGACCGCCCCCCCGGTAATGTGCAGGTCGGTGCCTACGAGAAGTGGATGATATCCATTCCAGGGAACAATTCTGAATATGCGCATAGCATGTGGGGGAAGTGAATATTCGAAGCATTCCGTGCCCGATTTAAGGCCCAGGAAACGCTGGTCGTGGAATTCAAAAATGGCAAATGTGTTGGATTCTTCCGGGAGAGGCAGTTCGGACATATCCACGGTGCGCTGTATTTCTTGATCCTCCCAGTTACCAACTGCAAGCGTCCACCATTCACCAAGCGACCGGCAATGAGGCACAACATGGGTGAAAAAGAGGTTTGGACACATTTTCTCGCTGAAATCAAGTATTTTAGCCGGCCGACCGATGGAGGGAATAATATGCCGAAGCATTTTTCGCCTGCTGTCATCAAGTTCGGCGATACGACCTGAGACACAGACATTACCTCCGGCCAGGTATTGTGAAGCCACGCAGGTGAAGGCCTCTTCATCGTTAAAGGTGCCGAGGGAAAGTATTGTATTGTTCCGGAACCCCTCTTCTCGCTTCACCAGCATCACGGCGTCGGGATCGGTATTCCAGAGAAGATTGGAATAGTTGCGTACCAGGTTCTGCTTTATCCGTATCAGCGCACCGGAATTTCTTCCTCGCGTGCTGTGCCAGAACCCATATGTGTCCGAACTGGTTCGAACCGAGTCAACAAGCCCGGCAGGGCCGGCATCATTAATCCCTCCGCAAGAGGCAATATAAGCGTCTTCGCCGGCCGCATCCCTTATTATAGTGTTGGCCAGGCGATAGGCCAGAGCCCTGTTGGCGGTTCTGTCGAAAAATCTGATATTTTCGTTATTGGTTATAGAACGCAGCCAGTCAAGTTTATGATACCGAAACCCCCATTCACGCAACCGTCCGTAGAGTTCCTTCATATATTCCTTAAAAAAGGGCACGGTAGGATCAACAGCAAAGCATTCTTCCTCTTCAGCCCTCACTTCAAAATGTACGGGATTTTCGTTTTTGTCACGAGCGACCAGTTCCGGGTGTTTTTTGAGTATTTCAGCGTTCTCTTTGATCACGAGGGGGCAAGTCCATATGCCCGGAATAAGGCCGGCTTTTCGTATTTTATCTGCTGCGGTTTTCAAACCCCCGGGAAAACGCTCTCCCGCATTCCAATCGCCAAAATTGTCCATCCAGCCGTTATCAAGAATGAAAGCATCGACCGGGATCGGTCGTTTTTCCAGGTATTCCAGATTTTCGTCAAGGTCCTTCTCCGTAAATTCATAACCGTAGAAATGCCAGTTGCAGTAAACATTCAAGGGGTCGGACGGCTTGGTTATTTCGAGTTCGCTAACCGCTGTTTGGGTGAAGTCCCATAAAGCTGAACTTTCATCCATATAGTGTTTTACTATTATCCAATGGGTCGAGCGTCTTTCCCCCGGGGAAACGATTGCTTCATCGTATTCACAAACAGCCCGGAAATCATGCAGGGTGATCGGGTCGGAAGTCGGGGAGAGTGCGAACGAGGTAAGATGTTCATGTTGTCCGATAACACCGAAGAGCACACCGGGGGCTTTGTCATGCCTGATATTTCTTATACAGAGGCACGGTTCCGCCAATATGGATTCGAGGCTGGCCTTACTCTCTGCATTACCGATCGTTCCCATGCCTGCCGGAACGCCATGCTCATCCGTTATAGCATCTTCATAGTTTTCGTCTTTGGCGGTCAGTGTAAAAAAACCCGGGACGTCCGCTTTATTACGGCCCTGGCGCACGAATCCCCAATGTTCAATGTCGTCGCCGGCGACAAGAAAGTCTTTTTGTTCTCTTATAGCAAAAGGTGTCAGGCGGCGGAGTCGAATCGCCACTTTGCGTCTGTTCTCAACCGACAAGCGCAAGGCAACACATTGAGAATTGGAGTCACGGAAAAAATCCCTTGTTATCGTTAATCCCTGATTCCGACATGATTCCGTGCGAACAGTGCCTTGCGTATCGCCAATAGTTATTTTTTGCTCGCCGTCAGTTATGAAGTTCAGCTTGACTGGTTGTTCTCCGCAGATATCAGGTGCGAGAGTGGTAGCTTTAAAGGTAAGATAATCGCTTTTGAAATTGAATTTGCCGTTGGGTTTAGCAGTTATGATCATAGGGTTTTACTCGCTGTATGCTTTTTTGATAAATAATAAATATCCAGTTAACCACCTGTAATGTCATTATGATATTCGATTCTGCCATTACAATCAAATGTCGATAGCCTGCATATTTCACGCGTTTTCAGCGGTGCATATGTGGCAAATGTCAAACGCAGCTGTAAAATTTTTTCATATCGACAAATTAATGGCGATGTTGCTTTTTCATGCGCCTATTTTTGCGTAATTTTTATAGCTCTATTATAATAAGCAAGCAATCTTTGATCTCTTATCTCAACACTAACTTTGAGGAGATTCTATGAAAGGAAAAAAAAGGAGAAATCCTAAATATCGCCCAAAGAAAGGCGTCATGAGTGATTTCGAACTAATCGATGCCTCACGTCAAAATGCTGATTTCGCCCAACACGATACCTGGCGCGTTTTCAGAATAATGGCAGAGTTCGTCGAAGGCTTTGAAACCCTTCACAACCTCGGCCCGGCCGTTTCCATTTTCGGCAGCGCGCGCGGACAAGAGGATAAGGATAAGTATTACGATAAGGCACGCCTGACCGCAAAAAAACTCGCTGAAAATGATATAGCCGTTATAACGGGCGGAGGCGGAGGATTTATGGAAGCCGCTAACCGTGGTGCCAAAGAAGGTGGCGGAAAGTCCGTGGGGCTTAACATAGAACTGCCCTTTGAACAGAAACCTAATGAATATCTGGATATCATGATCGAGTTCCACTACTTCTTCTGCCGTAAGGTCATGTTCCTTAAAAACTCCATCGGATTTATCATGTTCCCCGGTGGGTTCGGAACCATGGACGAACTGTTCGAGTCCCTGACACTTATACAAACAATGAGAAACGAAAACTTCGGGCTGGTTTTATACGGAACGAAATTCTGGGATGGGCTTCTTGATTGGATTAAAAACCCTATGCTGGAAAGAGGCTATATATCCCCGGAAGATATGGAATTGTTGAGGGTAACCGACAGTATAGATGAGGCTGTAGAGACCATCATGACACGCTTGAGCCAAATTGCCAAACTCCGTTTGGAAGAAAAAAATAGCCTTACAAAATGATCCCCCATGGGGCTTGCCTCCGTGGAAGAAATGACTGCCTGCTTGGTACTGCGGTCAAGACAGTAACGCTACCAGCCTTTGATTTTTGATATTTAGGATGATGTACGGAATCTAATCGCATAAAAGCAGCTGTCCTCTGCGATCTCTGCGGTAAAAAAAACGAAATAACCAAAGATTAGCCTTAATTACGCAACTAAGCACTAAGTAGCTTTCTCAAAAATTCAATCTTATCTGAGGACGAAAAAATGATCGAAATAGGCTATCGTTTTATCAGTTTCGGTGGTCTTTTAACACTGCTGGCCATTGCGTTTGTTATCTCGGAAAATCGTCGATTAATCCGCCCAAGAATAGTTATCTGCGGTATGCTGATCCAGGGTATCCTGTGTTTTTTTATTCTTAAGACTGCTCTTGGACACCGGGTATTTGATGCGGTTCAGGGAGCTTTTTTGAGGTTTTTGGAGTTCAGCGATGCGGGGGCTGGTTTTTTGTTCGGCCGGCTGACCACCGACCCCGGTTTAGGCGCTACCGTTGCTTTTAGAGTGCTGCCTATCATTATCTTTGTGTCGGCCGTCTCGGGAATTTTATATCACCTGCGAATTATTCAATTTGTAGTGAAGATCGCCGCACGGCTCATGCAAAAAGCGATGCATATAAGCGGAGCGGAGTCGGTTGGTGCCGCACTGTTCGTATTTCTTGGCATAGAATCGGTGACAGCGATCAAGGCATATATTCAGCAGATGACACGTTCCGAGCTTTTTGTGATCATGGTTGCTTTTATGGCTACCATCGCCAGCTCGGTCATGGGAGCTTATGTTGCATTCGGAGCCGCAGCCGGGCACCTCCTGGCAGCCTCCCTGATGAGCGCTCCGGCCGCCGTAGTAATCGCTAAAATGCTCATCCCGGAAACCGGAGACCCCAAAACAGCCGGGCGCGTTCAATTCGCTCCCGAGGTGAAAACAGAAAATATAATGGATGCTGCAGCTACCGGTGCAGCCGACGGTATGAAACTTGCCATTAATATCGCGGCCATGCTTATTGCCTTTGTAGGCCTGGTGGCCATGGTGGACTATGTGCTCTCTTTATTCATCGGCCTTTCGCTCGCAACATTATTCGGATATGCTTTCGCACCGGTAGCGACTTTGATTGGGGTACCTTTCACCGATATAATGGAAGTGGGCGAACTTCTGGGAACCAAGGTTGTACTGAACGAATTTTTGGCCTATGAGAAGATGCAGGGTATGGTCGAAGCCGGTTTGCTTACAGAACGCGGCGAGATGATGAGCACATACGTTTTATGCGGATTTGCCAACTTCGGAAGTATAGCAATACTGCTGGGCGGACTCCGTGCTGTCGCCCCCGCCAGAAGCTCGGAAATTGCCGCACTCGGGCTCAAAGCACTCATAGCCGGACTGATGGCTACTTTGGCGACCGCTTGTTTTGCAGGGATTATGGGCTGAAGCTTATCACTGATAAATACGCGCTGTCCCCCCTGCCGGGGCGAATTTTATCAGTGTTTTTTTACTTCTTTTATCATTGGGGAACATGAAACATGAATGAAAATACTGCTTGCAATAAATATAATACCGAACCGAAAGTCAATGCGGGTGAATTACCCGACCTTTTCGCTTTACCCGGCGGTGACAGAGTATCTTCCCCGGAACAATGGCCGGAGAGAGCCCGTATGTGGAAAGACACAGTGGGGGAGTTAGAATATGGAGGAATGCCTCCTGCTCCAGAGACGCTTGAAATAGAAACTCTGTGCCATAACAGAGCAAAACGCCTGTTTGAAAATCCAAACAACTGGAAAGCGCCAGAATATTTTTCGATAGAAGGCTAATAATTTTACAAGTTACTTTTATTCATTCAATTTAATCAGGAGTTTTTTATGATCGTACTGACATGTAATATTCGAACATCAACGGCTGATGACGGCACGAATAACTGGAAATACAGGAACGAGCTTTGTGGCAAAATAATTAAAGCCCAAAAACCGGATATTATATGCTTCCAGGAGATGAAACCGGATCAATATAACGACCTTCGTCCTCATTTTCCGGATTTTGATTCCTATGCCCTGGCCGATGAACCCACGGGCAAAAACCCTGCAAACTGCATATTTTTCAGATCTGACAGCTACAACCTGATCTCTGCTGCCGGTTACTGGCTTTCGGAGACACCCCACGTTCCGGGATCAAAATCATGGGACAGTAATTGTATCAGGCTGGCCAACTGGGCACGTTTAAAATGCCGTGATACAGGTGCTGAATTCAGGGTTGTTAATACACATCTGGATCACATCAGTCAGGAAGCCCGAGAAAATCAATCGCGTATCATTGCCGAGGATTCTGCAGCTTATCCTGATGATTATCCCCAGTTGCTTACCGGTGATATGAATTGTGATAATACAAATAAAGCCATCGATACTTTCAAAGACGCCGGCTGGGTCGATACTTACGGCAAAGTGCATGGGGAGGAGAATCCCTGCTTCACCTTTCATGGTTTTGAAGGTGAGAATCACGATTCTAAATGCGGCAAGATGGATTGGATATTTATACGCGGCGGTTTTGCGGTCTCAGATGCCGCTATAATTAAGGACTCCCGAGAGGGCCGGTTCCCGAGCGACCACTACTTTATCAGTGCTGAAGTATCATTGAGTTCCAAAAATTAATAATTTCACAGAGTTAATAAATGCCCCCACTTGACCGTCAAAACGGAAATATAACAAAACCAATTGCGTGTCCGCAAAGGCTCTTGGTCGAAAAAATCCTGCCTGTCCGGCAATATCAACCTGACGACAATAAATGGTTCATTGATTTCGGACGTGCCGCTTTCGGAACGCTGCAAATGAAAGTGACGGCCGAACGCCCTGCCACTCTCACGGTTCACCTGGGTGAAAAACTTGATTCCTGTGGCCGTCTGGACCGCACCCCCCCGGGGTCGGTGCGTTATCGGAAGATTCCGGTTAAGTTAACGACCGGCAGACAAACAATACGCGTTCAAATACCGCCTGATGAACGTAATACCGGGCCGGCTGCCATACATATGCCGGATGAACTGTTCGAAGTGATGCCCTTCCGTTATGCTGAAGTGACGG